>DASQEG010000230.1:0-3148 GCA_035633775.1 Bryobacteraceae bacterium | reverse complement strand
CAACGACAAAGTGATCGTATGTTCGGCGGGTAAGTTCGGCGAGCGATGGGTGGAGATTACAAAAGCATATGGCCTCCAGCCGGTCGTACTCTCGGCTGATTACGGACAGGTTGTGTCCGCACAGCAGGTAGCCGACGCGCTGGCGGAGAACCCGGATGTGCGCGGCGTCTTCGTGCAGGCATCGGAAACCTCCACCGGAGCGCAGCACGATGTGGAAGGAATGGCCGCCGCGATCCGCAAGACGGAGGCGCTGTTTATCGTCGATGCGATCACCGGGCTTGGGACCATGCCGCTCGACATTGATGGCTGGGGACTCGACGTTGTTGTTGGCGGATCGCAGAAGTCGTTCATGATTCCGCCGGGCATTGCGTTCATGGCGGTAAGTGCGAAGGCGTGGGGCGGGGCTGACAGCTCCGATCTGCCGAAGTACTACTTCAACCTGAAGAAGGAAAGAAAGAACGCAGCAGCCGGTGAATCGAGCTGGACTCCAAACACTTCGCACCTGCTCGCGCTTGCTGAAGCTCTTAAGTACATCAAGTCGATCGGCATGGACAAGCTGATCGAGAACGCGCAGATGCTCGCCCTGGCGACGCGCAAGGCTGCTGAGGCTCTCGGACTCGAGTTGTTCGCTGCTGCCGCGCCGTCTGGTTGCGTGACGGCGATTCGTCCCCCCAGGGGCATGGACTCGAGCGTGATCGTGAAGGAGTTCCGCAATCGCTTCGGGTCAGTGATCGCGAACGGACAGGGCTCGATGAAGGGCCAGATCTTCCGCATCGCGCACCTGGGCTACTTCGATTTCTCTGACCTGTTCGCAATGGTCGCCCAGCTTGAGATCATCCTGGCCGCCAACGGCGCAGATGTTCAATTCGGCGCCGGCGTTGCAGCTGTGCAGCAGGTCTATGCGCAGTCCGCTGGTGTTCGCGTCCGCGAAGCGGCCGCCGTCTGACGAAAGAACATGAAGATCCTCATCGCTGAACCTCTCGCTCCCGCCGCCATCGAGCGGCTGCGGGCTCAGGAGGGTTGGGATGTAGTTGTGTCCAGCCCGAAAGAGTACGCTCCGCATCTGGCCGATTGCGATGCGCTGATCGTGCGCAGCGCTGTCAAGGTAAATGCGGACGTGCTGTCCAAAGCTCCCCGGCTGCGTGTCATCGGCCGAGCGGGCGTAGGTGTGGATAACGTCGATCTGAGTGCCGCCACTCACGCGGGCGTGCTCGTGATGAACACGCCTGGCGGCAACGCTGTATCCGTAGCTGAACACACAATCGCCTTCATGCTGTCGCTGGCCCGCAGCATCCCTCAGGCAAGCGCCTCGACCAAGGCCGGCAAGTGGGAGAAGAAGAAGTTCATGGGCGTTGAGCTCCGCGGCAAGACGCTGGGTGTGGTCGGCCTTGGGAGCATCGGGCGCGAGGTCGTCAAGCGGATCCTTCCGTTCGAGATGCGTATCGTGGGGTACGACCCGTACGTCAGTTCGCAATCGGCAACGGACATGGGGCTGGAACTCGTGGACATTCGCACGCTGTACGCGCAGAGCGACTACATCTCCCTGCATATGGCGCTCACGCCCGAGACCACTCGCATGCTCAACGCTGAAGCATTCGAGATGATGAAGCCCGGAGTCCGGATCATCAATTGTGCCCGCGGCGAACTGATCGACCAGCAAGCGCTTTACGCCGCAATGCAAGCAGGCAAGGTGGCCGGGGCCGGTCTCGACGTCTTCGACCCGGAGCCGCCCTCAGCCGAACTTCCACTGCTGAGCAGCGACACAATCATCGCAACACCGCACATCGGTGGATCGACGGAGGAGGCACAGGAGATCGTCGGCATCCGCATCGTGGAACAGATGGTGCAGTACCTGTGTCACGGAGTCGCCCTCAATGCCGTGAATCTCCCTGCCGTGATGCCGGAACAGTATCGCGAGATTGCGCCGTACATGAATTTGGCCGAGAGGCTCGGCAACTTCGCAGCTCACGTATCCACCGGTAATCCGCAGACTCTGAAGCTCACATACTTTGGCCGCATCGCGGAGCGCAATACGAACCTGATCCGCAACGCAGCAGTCGCGGGTGTACTGAATCGTTCCGTTTCCGGGCGTGCCAACCTGATAAACTCGATGCCGCTCGCATCCGAACGCGGCTGGAATGTTCAGGAACAGCATGAGAAGCGTGCTGCTTACGTTGATTCGATTCTCCTCGAACTGATCACCGATTCCGGCCAGGTTTCGGTGGAAGGCGCAGTCGTACTCGACCGTCCTCGTCTGGTGACCATTGACGGTATTCCGATCGAAGTGCCGCTCGAAGGTCACCTCGTGTTCCTGAAGAATGACGACGTGCCCGGGGTCATCGGACATGTCGGCGGCGTGCTCGGACGCAACAACATCAACATTGCGAACTTCTCACTCGGTCGCAAGGAAACACGCCCCGCTGAGGACTTGCCCTATGAAGCGGTCTCCGTGGTGGAAGCTGACGCTCCCGTACCCGATCCGGTGCTGGTTGAGTTGCTCAGCCACGATGCGGTGAAGATGGCCCGTCCGGTCGAATTTGTCTGATCTGAACGCGACAGCTCAGCTCTCCTTTCAATTCTCAGGAACGCCGTGGGCATGTGCGTTCCTGATCCTTCTTTCGAGCCGTTCGAAGCTGGTCCATTCGAAGACGCGAGCCATGTCCGTGAAATGAGCTAGGGTGCGGGCCTGACCTCAGGAAACGGCAGGTTCTCTTGCCTCATACCGTCATAGATGCGTTTGCGAATTTCCGACTGCACACGTCCTCTCGCCTCAACATCGGCCGCCTGAACAATCAGTTTCATCTGCAGATGCGTGGCGAGCACTCCGGGGTCGAATACAACAACGGGCGAAGGATTGTCGAGGACGCCGGTCGTCGACGCAGCTGCCGCGAGAGCGATCTCAGCGATTCTGTCCGGGTCCGCCGAATGCGCCGCAAAGATCGCAATCTCCGCTGTTACTCTTGGCTGCGGCAGGCTATGGTTGGTAAGAATCCCCGACGTGATCTTCTGGTTGGGAATCACCACGACGGTATTGCCGGCCGTCAGAATGCGTGTGGTGCGCCAGCCGATGTCGATCACCGTACCCTTCTGCGACTCGGCCAGCTCGATATAATCCCCGACTGTCAGCGGCTCTTCAACCAGGATGTGA
>DASQEG010000229.1:0-4956 GCA_035633775.1 Bryobacteraceae bacterium | reverse complement strand
ACCCCGTAAACAATGGCGAAGTTCAGCGGGACAGTCGAACATACCGGAAGCAAGCCGCTCTCGGGCGTCACAAACCGTGACGTAAGGCGCAACGCCTCGTGTGCTTGTTGTCCGGGCAGAGCGGCTTGTCTACGCGCATGTGAGTGCTGTTTCGGGCGGGGATACAGGTCGGACGCAGCCGTAATCAGAAGGTGGCCAATAAGGACGGACAGAATCCACAGCGCGGCGACGGCAACGATCTTCCAGCGGTCGGGCTGCCGCTCGGCCGCTGTCGGCGGGGGAGCGGCGGGTTCGTCCGCTGCAGGTGTCGGTTCGTCGTCCCGGAGCACGTCCCGCGTCCGAAAACTCGGGACGTACGTGCCCCGCGGGTAAGCGATTTCAACAGGGTCTCCGCTGCCTTCCTGCTCGTAGTAGTCTCTGAGCTTCACCCGTAACCGGCTCGCCTGGACGCGAACCACGGAATCGACGCGGGGATCGTACGTGCTGTCACGATCGAAGACCTCGACGGCGAGTACGCTTTCCTTGACAATCGCGGAGTTGCCCTGCACAGCCGCACGAACAGTAAAGGTAAGAAAGCGGCTGAGCCGTCCGGATTTCGAGAATGTCGAGCTCGCGACAATTCTCTGTAACTGGCTTTCGGCTTCCGCCGGCAACACAGTGAGAGAGAGTACTTCGATAGGGGCCATTCGTGATCTCCTTCGAGATTCTCAATGTTTATGCCGATCAGGGGTTTTGTAGAAGTACTAGACGGTAAGCACCAAATTGCCTTACCTCTGTTACAATGCCCGTTACGTCAACGGCATAAAGTGGCATACCCAGCACCAATCCAACGGGTCCACAGCAGCGCAGGTCACTGAAATCAATGCCCAGCGCGCCGCAATCTAGGGTGGGAATCGAGGCACAACGGGTCGAGGCATATCTCGAACGGGTGCTCGGAAGCCCAACGTTCGCGCGGTCGGACAGGCTCCGACGCTTCTTGCGCCATATTGTTCTGAATACGCTGCACGGTGATGCAGGACGCCTGAAAGAAACGGTAATCGGAAATGAAGTTTTCGATCGACCGCCGACGTACGATCCCAAGATCGAACCAATCGTAAGGATCGAGGCTCGGCGCCTGAGGGCCAAACTGGAGGAATACTACGCGGCGGAAGGCAGCGAGGACTCCATCATTATCGAATTGCCAAAAGGGGGCTACACGCCCCACATTCGAGCACGGCCGGTACTCGCTCGCCCGGAGATGACGGCAGAGAAGCCGCCGGAACTTGAACTGGTTGCTGCGCTCCCGCCGGCAGCTCCGGCCAGGCAGAGTGTCGGACGCCGTAAACGCACCTGGCTTTTCATTCTGCCTGCGTGTGTTCTGGCGATTGTGCTGGCCTGCGTGGTGCTTCGTTCTTCGTTAAGGTCAACGCCCATGCGAGCGGTCACGGTCACCGATTACCCGGGCAGCGAGTTTCATCCGGCCGTCTCTCCGGATGGGAAACAGGTCGCCTTCGTTTGGGATGGCGGGCTTGGAAATTACGACATATACGTCAAGTTCCTTGATGGAGGCGCGGAACTCCGGCTGACCACACATCCCGAGCACGATCTCGCGCCCAGTTGGTCTCCGGACGGCACACAGATAGCTTTTCTCAGGCTGTCGCAAACGTCCAAGGAGATCATCATCGTTCCCGCTCTGGGAGGCAGTGAGCGCCGCGTTACATCCATTCGGACTACGGATGGCGAGTGGCTCGCAGAGGCGGCGCAGATCGCGAGCCCGCCGGGTCCTACATGGGCTCCCAATGGGGCGGAGCTTGCAATCGTCGATACGGAAGCCAATCAGGACGGGAAGGATCGTATCTTCCTGATCGCTCGCGATGCCAGCTCACGCCGGCAGCTCACGTTTCCGCCACCCGGCGCCCGGGATACCACGCCCACGATTTCCCCGAGTGGCGAGTTCATCGCCTTCGCCCGACGACGTGGACTGTGGACGGACGACCTTCAGGTGCAGCCGCTGCGAGGGGGTGCGGCGCGGCAGATCACCTTTGAAGGACAGGCACTCAGGGGCATATCCTGGGCTGGAGACGATCGCACGCTGGTCACCGCGTTCGCACGCAAGGGGCGAGCGTTCGAATTATGGAAGATCTCGCTGTCGGGCGAGGCACCGCAACTGCTCTCGGAAGCCGGTCGCCACGTTCTTGAGCCCTCGGTATCCAGAGACGGAACGCGGGTCTTGTACACAGAGGCGGTCCAGACGAGCAACGTCTGGCGAGTTCAGCCGAACTCCTCCGCGCCCGCGCATAAGCTCATTGTTTCATCGCGGCGGACCGACAGTGCGCAGTATTCGCCGGACGGTACGAAGATCGCTTTTGTCTCGAATCGCTCAGGAGACTGGGAGATCTGGCTGTCTGATTCTCAGGGCCGGCAGCAGGTTCAGCTTACGCGACTGGCCGGACCACACGTCGGTTCGCCGCGATGGTCGCCTGACAGCCGCCGATTGGCGTTTGATGTTGGTGAAAACGGGCGCTCCGGCGTTTACATCATGGAAGTGGAAAGCCGGAACGTCCGGCGCCTTACCCGAGCGGATACACACGACTGGATCCCGACATGGTCACGCGATGGGGCGTCGCTGTACTTCACCTCAACACGATCGGGTCGGGCGGAAGTATGGAACCAACCCGTCGAAAGCAAAGGGGAGGCAACCCGCATCGGTCTGGAGGCTGCAAGCGACGTGTTTGAGGATCCGAGTGGAAAGTACCTGTACTTCACCCGAGCTGCGGCCGGCATCTTTCGCTATGTGCGGGATAGCGGACGCGAAGATCCGATTCCGGAATTGGCGGCGACCAAAACACGGCGGTACTGGACACTGACAAACAACGGCATCTATTACGTGCAGCATGACTTGCCACCGCGCGACATCCGATTCTTCGATTTCGCGACGCAGACCAACCGAACGGTAGCGTCGATTGAGAGCCCACTGGCCTCCGGCACTCCCAGCCTCTCCGCCTCACCCGACGGGCAATGGCTCATCTATTCTCAGGTTGACCACGCGGGAAGAGACCTGATGATGCTCGATTCCCGTGGGCGCTAGCGGCCGGTCCAAAGAAGGAAAACGGCAAGCACAATCGTCAGGAAACAACTCATCCAAACGAGCAGGAATGCAGCGGGACCGGAAAGACGGAGGCCCAGAATCTCGATCCGAATCTGAGCCTCCGTAGTGGATTGGAAAAATAGCGTCACGCAAAGCGCGATCAGGGCTGCAGTCGGAACGCCGATTGTGGCGGCAGGTTGTACCTGCATGATCCTCAACACCACACTTTGCTCTCCCCCGAGGCGCTCGACCGCAACGATCACGATCAGGGGCACCAGGCACGCAACCGGCAGAAGGTATAACAATAGCCCGCGGAAGCGATTGCGCGGCTCGACGGCGGACTTCATGGAGCGCGACGGCTCCCGAAGCAAAGCGCGAAACCCGGCGCCTTCGAAACTGGGATTGTCGGAGAGCGCCTCACTTGCGCCGCGGCGTTTCATGACCACAAAGGCGATGCAATCTTCTGCACTGAGATTCTGCCTCGCCGCTCCCCAATAGGTCTCAATAACCGCAGTCAGCAGCTCCTCCGACACAGGTATGATCTCGATCGCCGGGTCCCCGGTGACCGCCGTCTGCAGCCGGTCGCCGGCATCGCCTAAACCTTCATCGCGACAGGCTTCCACGAACCGTTTCAGAACATGAGTGCTTGTAACGACAGGTCGTGATTCAGTCTGCAGCCATTCCGAGAGTTCCAGAGCTCGGAGGTGTCGAGGATGGTCGCGTACCGCCAGCGCCATCAGATACGAGTCGTCGAGGAACACGGGGGCCGGCAGTCCGGGCGTGGCGGAAATCTTAGCCGCGGGATCCCTGCGCACATCGAGCAGGGATGCGACTCGAAGGAACGAATAACGCTCCGGCACGCCCGAAGGAATCGAGTCTTGTTTCTGCTTAACGGCTGGCGCAACGTCGGGCGACTCTCGCGGGTGTTCGTGTACTTCAGCTACAAAACGGTACCCGATGCCGTGCCGCGTAGAAATAAATGTTTCTTCGTTGCCTTCATCGCCAAGCGCTCGTCGTAACGATCTGACTGTCCGCCGGATGGCAGCTTCGTCTACTGGCGCACCGTGCCATACAACCTGCAGTAATTCCTCTTTCCGTACAGTCCGGTCACGGCGCCGTATTAGAAGGTCGAGGACCTGGTAAGCCTTGGGTTCAAGCGGAATGATCGTGTCACCGCGGCGGAGTTGCAGTTCCTCCGCGTCGAACTCAAAGTCCCCGAAGCGATAGCGCAATGCCGTTCACCGTGTGCGTGTTTCTCCTTCGAATACAGCGAATTCCTGAGATTGGCCGGCGCCCGCGCCCCACTCCGGGCAGTTGTGGCAACTGCCGGGACGAACGATACGGCAGCCGTACAATTCCCGTACAATTCCAAACGCGATGGCGAACAAGAACCAGCCATTCGTCAATGCGCCTCGCTACAGGATACAAGAGTAACGAGATCTCCGATTCCCGCCGCTTACTCCCGAAGCACCGATAGTAGAGGCACGCTAGACCTTGCGAGTGTCCGCAATCTTGTATGCCGATCCAGCTTTTTTGCTCGTACAGTCACGCCGACGATGCGCTCCGGCGCGAACTCGAGAAGCATCTGGATCCTCTGCGACGGGAACAGTTAGTTCAGTTGTGGAGCGACCGGCGCATCGGGCCGGGCGAGGATTGGGCCGGCGAGATCGACACCCATCTTGAACGAGCGGACATCATTCTCCTGCTGGTAAGTTCCGACTTTCTGGCCTCCGATTACTGCATGGATATCGAACTCAGGCGGGCCCTCGAGCGGCACAGTCGGGGTGAGGCAAGTGTTATCCCGGTGATTCTCCGTCCGGTAGACTGGCAGAGTTCGTGCCTCGGCTCTCTTCAGGCGCTTCCGCCCAACGCCGAGCCAATCTCAAGGT
>DASQEG010000228.1:0-2457 GCA_035633775.1 Bryobacteraceae bacterium | reverse complement strand
CACGCCACGCGTCTCCATCAGGCGACCCATAGGCGGCACTGGCTGTACCAAGCAGCATAAATGCCGCCTCAATTAATGTTCGGCGCGTCGGCGCACTCAACGGACTCTCCTAAGCCTGTGAGCTTAGACACAGGTGACTTCCTTCACGAAACTAAAGCGTAAACGCCCTGTCAACCGGCTCAACGAACCTGACGTACTATTCAGGCGTGAGTCTGTTGATAGGCATCCACCCCGTCCGCGAGGCCCTGAAGTCAGGCCGACCAATCGACCGCGTTCTGGTGGCAAAGGGTGCCGGAGGTCAGCGTATTCAGGAGATTGCAGACCTCTGCCGGGAGCGACGGGTGAGCCTGCGGTTTGAGCCCCGGCCGACCCTCGACCGGGCGGCGACTGGACAGCCGCATCAGGGGGTGATTGCATACGGCGCGGCCAGCCAGTACGTGGCGCTCGACCAGATCCCGGAAGCGGCGGACCTGGTACTCATCCTCGACGGCGTCGAGGATCCTCACAACCTGGGGGCGATCATCCGCACGGCGAGCGCAGCGGGCGCTCAGGCCGTCCTCGTTCCGGAGCGCCGTGCTGCCGGCCTGACCGATACGGTGGCGAAAGCGGCGGCCGGCGCCCTCGAGTACCTTCCCGTCGTCCGCATCGGCAACGTCAATCGCGCGATGGACGACCTGAAGAAGCGCGGGTTCTGGATCTACGGCCTCGATGAGCGGGGCGAGCAGCACCACGACGAGGTCGAGTACAACCTGCCCACGGCACTTGTGCTCGGCGGCGAAGGGCATGGTCTGCATCAGCTGGTTCGCGAAAACTGCGACGTCCTGGTTCGAATCCCGATGTCGGGTCCCATTCCGTCGCTCAACGTGTCAGTTGCCGCCGGCGTGGTGCTGTTCGAGTGGAAGCGCAGACTTCGACTTCGCGGCGGCGCCTGAATTGCTGAGCCTGGCCTGCCGCACGGCCTGCTGCCAGCCTTCATAGAGGCGGTTGCGGTCGCTCTCCCGCATGGCGGGTTCGAAGACGCGGTCGCGTTGCCACAGCTCCTCGAGTTCATCCGTGCCCTTCCAGATCCCCGCCGCGAGCCCTGCAAGGCAGGCAGCCCCCAGAGCCGTTGTTTCCGTGTCCGCCGGACGCGCGATGCGGCGGCCGAGGATGTCGGCCTGAAACTGCATCAGAAAGTCATTGGCCGAGGCACCGCCATCAACGCGCAGTTCCTGCAGTTCGGAACCTGTATCCCTCTCCATGCTGTCGATCAGGTCACGAGTCTGGTACGCGATGGATTCCAGCGTAGCCCTCACGATGTGCTCGCGCGATGTGCCCAGAGTCATGCCGGTGAGGGTGCCGCGCGCCGCCGGATCCCAGTAGGGCGTCCCGAGGCCCGTAAAGGCGGGAACAAGGTAAACACCGCCTGTATCGGCCACGGAGCGCGCGACGGCTTCTGATTCCGCCGCCGTCGAGATGACGTTCAGTCTGTCGCGAAGCCACTGGACCGCCGCACCGGCTATGAAGATGCTGCCCTCGATCGCGTAAGCGGGCGTAGCCCCCGTCCGGGCTGCTCGGGTGCTGAGCAGTCGGTTGTTGGACACCGGCCGGGCAGAGCCTGTATGCATCAGGGCGAAGCAGCCGGTCCCGTATGTGTTCTTGCACAGCCCGGGGCGGAAGCAAGCTTGTCCCGCCAGCGCAGCCTGCTGATCACCCGCGATGCCTGCGATCGGGATCTCCACTCCCAGCACGTCGCCGCTCGTCGTACCCACTACTTCGCTCGACGCCGCGATGCGCGGCAGCATCGCTTGGGGCACATTAAACAAGGCCAGCAGTCCGGAATCCCACAATGCGGATTCCAGGTTCATCAGCATCGTTCGCGAAGCGTTCGTTTCATCCGTGACGTGAATGGCACCACCCGTAAGTTTCCAAACCAGCCACGTGTCGACCGTTCCGAAAAGCAGATCGCCTGCCTCGGCACGAGCCTGACCATCTTCGACGTTATCGAGCAGCCACCGGATCTTGCTGGCGGAAAAGTACGCATCCACGACCAGCCCGGTGCATTCTGTGATCTGCGGGCCATGAGCACCGCTGATCCGGGCACACGCGTCGGCTGTTCGACGGCACTGCCATACGACGGCCGGGGCCACTGGCTGACCGGTCCGTCGGTCCCAGACTACCGTGGTCTCCCGCTGATTCGTGATACCAAGCGCCGCCATGGGCCCTGGCGCGGCGAACAACGCCTGACGCGCAGCCTCGAGCTGGCATCGCCAGATGTCGTTCGCATCCTGCTCCACCCAGCCGGGGTGCGGGTAAGCCGACGGCAGCGGAATGCCGTGCATCGCGAGGCGTCGTCCATGGTCTCCGTAAACGGCAGCACGCGAACTGGTGGTGCCTTCATCGAGTGCAAGCAGGTATCGCATCGCGTTTGATTATATGCACCGCTGAGCGGTCTCTATAATGAAGTGACATGTTTTT
>DASQEG010000227.1:0-3208 GCA_035633775.1 Bryobacteraceae bacterium | reverse complement strand
CATTCGTCCGTAGCGCCCGACCTATATACGGTGCGCCGCGTGCAGCGCGGCTGAAAACTGCCCATGGTACGTTAAGAGCTTCGATGTCAGTGCAGATCTTTCTGCAAGGCAAACTCCAGGGAACCGAAGCGTTTCTTCGTGCTCCACAGGGCGACCTAGCTGGTCGTGCG
The DNA here is from genome assembly GCA_035633775.1 of Bryobacteraceae bacterium. Lineage (GTDB taxonomy): Bacteria > Acidobacteriota > Terriglobia > Bryobacterales > Bryobacteraceae > JAWXCM01. The sequence continues at coordinate 3,038 of DASQEG010000227.1, read as the reverse complement.
CAGTGGGCGACGCTTACGGGCGAAGTTGTGCCTCGCGCACTGCTGGGCGAGCTCCGGCTCTCACCACTGCTGCTGGGTGCCAGTGGCGGCGGTCAATTCCTCATGGTGTTGCCGCAGGAAACACGGGAGCGTGCTGAGCAGTTTTTGCGCAACACAAGCGCCGCCCTTGAGGCGCGGACCGGGTACCTGGTTTCGCTTGCCTGGGCGTTTACCGAAGATCTCGGCGACTGGAGCGATATCCGCAAACGCCTGCTCACGGGACTTCACGTGCACTCGGCATCGCCAGCCGCCGCTGCATCAGCGGGATACTTTGCGCCAGTGTCTGCGGCTGCATTGCCGCCGTTCGAGCTTGAGTTCCGCGAAGGCAGTGAGGTGTGCTGGTCTGCAGCAAGCGCCGGTGAACTTCTGAGTCAGCCCGCTGAAGGCGCACATTGCTGGAAGGTTGGTGACGACATTCCGCTTGCCCGCCACGCGGCTCCTGATGAGGACGGCACCGCGGCGGCAGGTCCGGCAACGCTCGCCCGCCGTGCTGAAGGCCGTAAGATCTGGGGCATTCTGCGCGGCGAAGTCGACGACTTCGAGAAACGGCTGCGTCGCGTGCAAACCGCGGAGGAACACCTGCAGCTGTCGCGGATGTACAGCCAGTTTTTCCAGGGCGAATTGCAGATGCGCTGCTCCTTGCCGGAGTTCTGGCGCAAGGTTACTTTGCTGCGGGCCGATGGTCCGGAGTTCGCGGTGATGGGTTCGTGGGATGCGCTGCTCGCGCTTGCGCGGGAAACGTGTCGCCTCTTCGGCCTCTTCGCCGAAACCAATCTGCGCGACTACGCCGGAACGGAGGGCAAAACGATGTCCTACGGGTTTGCTCTGGCTGAAAGCGTGGATGCCTCGCCCGAGTCGGTGTATGCGGAAGCAGGTAACCGGCTCCGGGTTGCGCAGGCGGCAGGCCTGGACTCGATATCAGTGCTGGGCCGGATCCTCGATGCTCGTCAGTTTGCGGATGCGAGCGAGTCGCGCGTCAACATGGCCCGTCTCGTGCGTGAGTTCGGAGCTCCAGCGGAACTGCTGGAGGAACTGGCCGCTTTTTATCGTGACGGCTCCGATACAATCGTGGCGCCGGGAATGCGGCGCACCAATGCGCGGCTGGAGCGGCCCTGGCGGTTTCGCCGCCGCCTCGACGCGCTGCTCGGGTCCTCGACCCGAAACAAGGAATACGCTCGGCTTCGTGCTGAGCTGATCGCTGACTTTACGGGCAGGCGTGCCTCGTCGGTCAGGCTTAGACCGCATGGACGCGTGGCCCTGGAGTGGGCACGACTCGAAACCGAACGCGCATAGCGCGGCGGAACACGACGGCAGGAATACGAACACAATGGCAGAAACCGAGCAGGCCGGGCAGGGCAATCAGGCACAGCCGCAGGGCGGCAGCGGCCGCCCCGGGGGCGAACGCCCGGGAGGCGAACGCCGCGAAGGCAGAGGGGGCGAGCGTGGTGGCCCCCGTGGTGGTGATCGCCGCGAGGGTGGCGATCGTGGACCGCGTCGTGAAGGCGGCGATCGTGGGCCGGACAGACGTTTCGAGGCACCGGAGATCGAGCTGGAGAAGCTGATCTCAGACAGCCTGTATCTGGACAATCAGGCGCACGCCGTTGTGTCGCGGATGCGCGATATGGACTCAGGCACTCGCAGCCAGCTGCGGCGTTTCTACAACGCAGTCCGCCGCGCCTGCCGCATCCCGGAAGGCGAGCGCCAGCACGAGTTCGTCATGCTTCGTGCGCGGCTTGCGTACACGATCGCACGTCATCAGCTGCGGAGCCTCGATCCACTGGAAAAGCTTTTGCTGCAGGTTACGCGCAAGAACGACACTCGCGGGTACGAGAGATTCCGCGACCTGTTCGAGGCCATTGTGGCCTACAACGAATAGCGCTGCACCGGAGAGACATTCAGATGAGTTCGCATACAGCGGATACAAGGCTGCAACTGATCGGCAAGCTGATTCTTGAAGGCGACCTGACCTGCGAGACCGGTTTGCATATCGGCGCCGGCAAAGGCACGACAGAGATCGGTGGCGCGGACAACCCCGTCGTGAAGGATGCCTTCGGACGCCCGTACATTCCGGGAAGCTCGCTTCGCGGCAAGCTGCGTTCTCTGCTGGAGCATGCCTCGGGTCTGACATCTCCTGCTGAGCTGATCTACCTTTCGCGGCGGCGCGGACAGGAAGTTCGGATACACCAGAGTGACCGGCCCGACGATGAGGTTTGCATCCTTTTTGGCCGCAGCCCGGGGCGCATAGAGCGCGTGTCGGGCGAAGCGTTCGAAGCGCGAACCGCTACGCCGTCCCGTTTGACCGTTTACGATGCACCGCTCGATCTGGACAGCATCACGCCGCAGATGCGCGAGAACCTCGATGACGAGATCACCGAGGTGAAGAGCGAGAATGCGGTCGATCGCATCACCTCGCAGGCAAATCCGCGCACGCTGGAGCGTGTGCCTGCGGGCGCGCGATTCCGCTTTCGGATGGTGATGGACATCCTCTGCGAACCCGATCGTGAACTGGTTCCGCGACTCATCGAAGGTCTGCGGCTGCTCGAAGACGATGCGCTGGGCGGTGGCGGGTCTCGCGGCAGTGGCCGTGTGAGGCTTTCCAACCTGCGCATGATCTGGCGTGGCCGCGAGTTTTACGCGCGTGGTGCTGCGGAAACAGAGCTGCTGAACGGAGCCGACCTTGCAGCCGTGCAGTCCCTGGCCGCGGGTGAACTCGCGGAACGGCTGGCGTAGCGCATGGGTTCGGCTCTCCTCGTCCGGCTGCGTCCGGCGGGACCGTGGCGCCTCGGGCCGGATGACGGATCGCGTTCGCGCTCAGATACAACGCTGCACAGCGACACACTGTACTCTGCCCTGACTGTCGCAATGCATGATCTCGGGCAAGGCGCTGAGTGGCTCGACGCCACGGCCGGAGATGGACCGGCTGCGGTGCGGCTCAGTTCTGGTTTCCCGTTTGGCGGCCAGCTTACGTTCGTGCCGCCTCCCCGAACCGTGTGGCCTCC
>DASQEG010000226.1:0-7000 GCA_035633775.1 Bryobacteraceae bacterium | reverse complement strand
CGCGTTCGCTCTTATCGAAACGCTGCGGCGGCCGTCGAAGGTTATCCCGAACGACTCGCCGATATCGCTGCGGATCCCGAGCGCAAGCTCACGGACATTCCGGGCATCGGCAAGGGCATAGCTTCCATCGTTTGCGAAATTCTCCAGCGGGGCACATTCGACAAACGCGAAACACTTCTGGCCAAATATCCGCCGACTGCCCTGGAGCTTCTGAAGATTCAGGGCCTTGGGCCGCGAAGCATCGCGTTACTCATCGAGCATTTTCGTGTTAGCAGCGTCGATGACCTGGAAAGATTGTGTCGCGAAGAAAAGCTGCGAACTCTTCCACGGATGGGTGCAAAGCTCGAAGAGAAGGTGCTTCGATCGATCCAGCAGTACCGCTCGAGCTCGGGCCGCTACATCCTTCCTTATGCGCAGAACGTTGCCGAAGAACTCACGCAGTATCTCCGGCAAGGCGAAGGCATCGAAAAGATCACGGTAGCCGGGAGTTTGCGGCGGGGCCGCGAAACGGTCGGTGACCTGGATCTGATCGTGTCTGGTCCAGGTGCGGCCGGCGCGCTTGCGCGGTTCGTGGAGTTCCCGCGCGTGCACGAGGTACTCGTGCGCGGTGAGAACAAAGCAAGTGCACAGGTGGGCCTTGAACGCATTCAAGTCGACGTCCGCGCCGTGCCCGCAGAATCTTACGGCGCTGCGATGCAGTACTTCACCGGAAGCAAGGAACACAACGTCGCCCTCCGGCAGCGCGCGCTGAGAATGGGAATGACGCTCAACGAGTACGGTCTGTTCCGACTGGAGGGCAATGAGCGTGTTGCCGGTGAGCACGAAGCTGATATCTACGCCGCACTCGGCCTGCAATGGATTCCGCCCGAGATGCGGGAGAACTGCGGCGAGATTGAACTGGCTGAGGAAGGGAAGCTCCCGGACCTGCTCGGCCCCTTACAGATTCGCGGCGACCTGCACATGCATACGCGCGAAACGGATGGACGCGCGACGCTCGAAGAGATGGCCGCTGAATGCAGGGAACTCGGGTACGAATACATCGCCATAACCGATCACTCTAAGGCTATGGCGATGTCGAACGGACTTGACGAACAGCGGGCAGTCGCATTTGCCCAGCGCGTCCGAGAGATGGATCGGGAGTCACTCGGGCTCCGCATTTTCTCAGGCATAGAATGCGACATACTCAGGGACGGCACACTGGATCTTGCTGACGACGCGCTGGCGGAACTTGATTGGGTGATTGCCAGCGTACACAGTCACATGAACCTCGAGTCCGCGGAGATGACGGCAAGGCTTCTTCGCACTATCGATAATCCACACGTGCGGGTACTCGGACACCTCACAGGGCGCATCCTCCTGCATCGCGAGGGCTATAAGTTCGACGTCGAGGCTGTGCTTGCGAAGGCCGCAGAGCGCAAGGTACTGCTCGAGATCAACGCGAGTCCCGAGCGCCTCGACATCCACGGTCCGCTGCTGCGGACAGCAAAAGCAAAAGGCTGCCGCTTCGTGGTGAATACCGATGCTCACCATCCGCGGCATCTCCGAAATATGCCGTACGGCATTCTGACGGCGCGCCGGGGGTGGTTAACGGCCGCCGACGTGGTAAACACGCAACCTCTCGATGAAATGACAAGCTTTCTGGCGGCACATAGATGAGAACACGATCCACTACCAAACTCCGCGACTACAAGATCTTCAGCGTCACCCGTGACCGGGCCATCGACGATGAGGGCTTCGAGATTCGGCGCGCGATTGTAAGGCATCCGGGCTCGGCTGTCATGATGGCCGTCGATGAGCATGAGCGCATCCTGCTTGTGCAGCAGTTCCGAGTACCTGCTCATACACGTATGTGGGAGTTGCCCGCCGGCCGTCTCGATCCGGGTGAGAGCCCACTCGATGCAGCTGTGCGGGAACTGCGTGAGGAGACCGGCTACTCCGCTGAGAAATGGACCGAACTCGTGTCGTGGTACTCGAGTCCTGGTTTTCTGGAAGAAAAGATGACGGCCTTTGCAGCACAACGGCTCACGGCCGGTGAGCAGAACCTGATGGACGACGAGCGCATTCGCACAAAGTGGTTCACGCGCGCGGAACTGCACCGGATGATCCGCCGCAACGAGATCATCGACGGAAAGACGATTGTTGCGTTCCTTTACTGGGAGAACTACCGGAGGCGGAAGTAGGTCAGACGGGCTGCTCGGCCGGACGCCCGGCGGTCGTTCGTGAGCGAAGGATATTGATCAGCGCGAGCATTACAGCCAGCGCCACTGGTCCGATCACGATTCCTGCGGCACCGAATACGTACATGCCGCCGACCAGCGCCAGGAACACGGGAAGCGTGTGCAGCCGCACCTCGCGGCCGACAAGAGCGGGATACAGCAGATTGTCAACGAGGCTCACCACGACCGTGCCCCAGGCCGCGAGGATGGCTGCTTTGCTCCACTGACCCTCGAGGCCGAGATATAAGGCGGCAGGCGCCCAAACGACGAAAGCACCGAGAACAGGCACAAGCGCGACGAGGGCCATCGCGGCTCCCCAGAGCACCGGCGCGGGCAGCCCGAGGACCCAGAACATAAGGCCACCAAGTGCACCCTGCACCAGCGACACCACGACGGTTCCATAAACCGTTGCGTGCACCATATCGCGAATGCGTGTAAAGACGTCATCCACTTCGCGGGTGGACAACGGCACCAGCGATCGTAGCGTCGTCATGATTTCACGCCGGTCTCGAAAGAAGAAGAACAGGGCGAACATGGCGATGCAAAGCTCCACGATTCCCCAAACGGTTCCCTTGACGACGCGGCCGGCGTAGCGACGCGCCCTGGCTGTGATGCCGTTCTCCTCTGAAGTTAGATCGACGTTCGACTCAATAAGGGCCGCAATCCCGGCGAGTTTCGGATGCGATTTCAGCTTCTCCCGCCACGCTCCGTAGTTCGCCTCATCCTGCATCTGTTCGGTCACATTCTTTAGCTGGGACCCGGCTTGCTGCACAACCAGCACCACGGGCGCGATTAGCAGAACGGTCACCGCGGCTACCGCCAGTCCGGCAGCAAGGTCAGGCTTGTCGATAGTACGGGAGATTCGTTCGTGAACTGGCCAGGCAACGATCGCAAGCGCAAGCGCCCATGTCAGTGCCGGAAGAAACGGCGCGACGATACGAAAGCAGACGATCGCAAGAAGAACAGCGACGGCAAGCAGGACAATCAGTCGCAATCGATCACGATCAAGCCACGCTCCGTCGTTCATCCCGACGTTGGACGCGCTTTCCGGCATTCGATTTCAGTGCTGCTGAACTAGCGGCGCTTCGCACTCGCGATCATCTTCCACGCGTCTGTGAGGTGGCTTCCGAGTTGATCGTCGTCGATATTACTCAGTTCTATACCAACCCAACCCTTTACTCCTACATACGGAGGGCGAAAGTAGATCTCAGGGTTTGCTGCAATGAGCGCGGCCTGGTGACCCTCAGGTACCGGAATCCAAACAGCGAGGTGCCCGTCGTTGTGGTGATTTCCGGCGAACATGGTAAAGACCTTCTTCTTCACGAAAAATGTCGGCTCACCATGCGACGACTTCTCTGTCGTGTCGGGAAGCGCAAGGCAGAGGCGGCGGACCCTTCGGAGCTGCTCATCGATCTCCGGCGACGACGTACCCTGCGTAACGGTCATCTGAATGGAAAGCCTATCATCGAAGTATGGGGTGCAGCCTGAAATGGAGCATTGTTGCGCTGCTTGCGGCTGTCTGCACGCTTCCCGCACAAGTCATTGAGTTCGAGTCGAACGGGCTCCGTTACCAGACCCTCACCCGTGATGGACTCACCCTCATGATCGCGCGGCTTCCGGCTCAGGTTCGCGACTTCACGGTCCTGCAAATTGCTGTGTCGAACGGCGGCACGCGTCCGCAGGTGCTGCGTCCTGAAGACTTCGTATTGGTGCGTCCCGACGGCACGACACTACCTGCCTCTTCGGCGCGCTCGGTTATTGACACACTGATGGACCGCGCCAGGAAGAGCGACGTAATTAAACTGATCACCACGTACGAGAACTCGATTTACGGCAATCTGCAGTACAAGGGCACCAACGGCTATGAGGCTCGCCGTCAAAGCGCCCTGGCGGAGTTCACGTCGACGCGCGTCCGGGCGGCGGCCGCGGCATCCGCAATTGCCTTCGTTCCGGTGAAACTCGCGCCCGGCCAGAGCACCGATGGCGCGATCTTTTACCCGAACAGTGGCAAGGCTTTTATGGAAGGACGAATACGGGTGCGAGCAGCCGGATCTGAGTTCGAATTTCCTTTGTTACCCTTAGTTACAGTCCCCTGAATAACTTCTTTCATGACCGTCGCAGTTCCTGAAACCGAAACTCTGTCCGCATCTGAAGTGCTCCGCTGGGCCGTCGAGAAGTGGGGTGACCACTTTGCCGTCGTGACGAGCTTTCAGAATGAAGGCATGGTGGTTCTCGACATGGCGGCGAGGCTGAAGCCCGACGTTCGTGTGTACACCATCGACACTGGCCGACTGCCGCCCGAAACCTACGACGCGATCGAGGCCGTGTACGGCCGATACGGGCTTCGAGTCCGCACATTGCATCCGGAAGCAGCCGAGCTCGCGAGCATGGTTGCGAAGTTCGGTCCGAATCTCTTCCTCGAAAGTCCAGGCCACCGTCGTGCGTGCTGCGAGATTCGCAAGGTCCGGCCCCTGGCTGCGGGCTTGACTCGTGACGGCATTGAGGCCTACGCCGTCGGCCTCCGGCGTCAGCAGAGCGAAACCCGCCGGGACATCCTCAAGGTTGACAGCTCCGAAAACCGCACCAAGATTAGCCCTCTCGCCGACTGGACGCGCGAGCAGGTCGCCGCGTACTTGCGCGAGCACGACGTTCCGGTGCACCCACTTTACGCAAAGGGCTATGGCTCGATCGGATGCGGACCCTGCACCCGGGCGACTGCTGAAGGCGAGGCGGAGCGAGCAGGGCGCTGGTGGTGGGAACAAGGCATCGCCAGCGAGTGCGGCCTTCATTTCGGGGCCGGGGGCAAGGTGGAACGCACGGTCGACGTGCTGGTCCGTGAGATCCTGTCTTCTTGATGCATAAGGGGTTTACGCTCTGGTTCACCGGAATGTCCGGGGCCGGGAAGAGCACCATCAGCGAAGTCGTACACGCACGGCTACGTGAGGCGGGGGCCAGGGTCGAGCTTCTCGACGGTGACGTGGTCCGGACGAATCTGTCCAAAGGCCTTGGATTCAGCAAAGAAGACCGAGACACAAACGTCCGGCGGATCGGCTTCGTCTGCGAGCTTCTGAGCCGCAACGGGGTAATTGCCATCGTTGCAGCTATCTCGCCATACCGGGAGGTTCGGGAGGAGGTCCGCGGCCGTATCGGCAACTTCGTCGAGGTCTACGTGCACTGTCCCATCGAAGTGCTGGCCGAGCGCGATGTGAAAGGTCTGTACAAAAAGGCTCTCGCAGGCGAGATTCCTTCGTTTACGGGCGTGTCCGATCCGTATGAGCCACCTGCGAGCCCGGAGGTCACGATCGATTCGTCCAGACAAACCGTCGAGGAAAGCGTGGAGCGAGTCTGGAACAAATTGCGTGAGCTGGAGCTGATGCAGTGATCGACCTTCACTCACACACCACGGCGTCCGATGGAACGTTCAGTCCTGCCGAGCTGATCGAAGCGGCTGCTACGGCGGGCCTGGACGCACTTGCCATCACGGATCACGACACCTTCGCGGGTTACCAGGCCGCGCAGCAGTTCGCCGAGCAACGTGGCGTTCGCTTGCTGTGCGGCATTGAACTCAGCACGAAAGCCAACACCGGCCGGCGACAGACGGTGCACCTGCTCGGGTACTTTCTTCGGCAGCCTCCAGCTCAGCAGTTCTGTGACTGGCTGATCCGCATGCAGGAGTCGAGGCGCGACCGCAACTGCAGGCTGGCCGAAAGGCTTCAGTCGATGGGCTTTGACATAAGGATCGAAGAGGTAGAAGCGCTGGGGCGAAGCATGGCAGGGCGGCCGCACTTCGCGCGCCTTATGGTTAGCAAGGGATATGCGCCCAACTACCGCGCAGCGTTCGACTTGTACCTGGACGAATCAGCGCCCGGTTATGTGGACCGTGAGGAACCCTCGCTCGAAGAAGGCATACGGAGGATCGCAGAAGCCGGCGGCCTGTCATCAATCGCACATCCGATTCGGCTCGGCTTGCCCCCTGACGCCGAGGAGTCGCTGATCTCTGGATGCACAGCGCATGGCTTATCGGCGCTCGAGGCCTATCACTCCGACCAGGGAGCCGAGGACACCCAACGGTACCTGGCGGTCGCTGAGCGCTACGGCCTGAGGGTTACCGGCGGATCTGACTTCCACGGCGACAACAAGCCAGGCGTGCGCCTTGGCACAGGTCCGGGCAGGCTGCACGTTCCCGTTAGTGTGCTTGAGGCGCTGCTGGCCTGACCTCGCGGCCGTCCGCGGACAGGATCGCGCCCGGCTGCAATGCTTCCGCCCGAACGATCGCGAATCCAACTGCGTTGTCCGATCCGGGCACGCTGACGCTCGACATCATCTCGCCCGCCTCCTTGCCTCCCGCAATCAGCTTTGTGCCTTTCGCAAGTGGCGGACCGCTGATCTGGACGGACGTGAGCAGACGATTTACATGGCCTCGTGAGCGTACGCGCTCGACAATCTCCTGCCCCAGATAGCAGCCCTTCGACGTATGCACAGCATGCATCTGCTGCGTCTCCTGCGGGATGCTTGCTTCCGTAATCTCGACGCCGTACCGGGGTCGTCCATTTGCGATCCGAAAGGCCTCGAAGGTCTCCGCATCTCCCGGCACAACTCCCGCGCCCTCGAGCTTCTCAGCCAGTGCATCACGATCTTCCTTCGGAAGGAACATCGTGTAGCCTTCACCGCCGGCATACGAGCATCGTGTCAGATGAAAGTGCCCCCATTCGACCAGTGAGCACGGCTTGTGCCCGGGCAGGGCACCAAGGCTGGTGAGAATGGATTCCGCCTGCGGGCCTTCA
>DASQEG010000225.1:0-2969 GCA_035633775.1 Bryobacteraceae bacterium | reverse complement strand
GGACGTGCGGGAGAAACGAACAGATTTGAGCGACGCCTTTCGTAGAAGCGGCGCAGATGTTGATTTTTTACCTTACTGAGGTGGCTGCGTCGTGGTGCCACTGCCCGTGCCAGTACCCGAGCCGGTTCCGGTCCCCGAACCTGTTCCAGTACCTGTGGCGCCAGAGCCGGTGCCGCGTCCGCTCGTGCCGGCGCCGCTGCCACTACTACCACTGCCACTGCCACTGCCACTAGCGCCCGTCCCCGTACCGCTTGCACCCGTGCCCGTGCCACCCGCGCCAGACCCGGAAGTGGTACCAGCGTCGGTACCAGAGCGGCCGCGAGCGCCTGCGGGATCAGCGGTCGAACCTGCGTTGTCGCGGTTGGCGCAACCCGTCGTGGTTAACACGATAGCCGGCGCACCCGCCATAACGATTCCGAGTAAAACGTTTCTTGTGAATTTCATAGACTCTCGCCTCCTTGACGGATGTTCGAGGCGGAATCGACACGTTATTGTTCACTCGAAATGGCCTAACAAACGGTTAGGCATATGTTTCTGGCCGACAGGTCAGGCGCTTGACAATCTGTCCTGAATGCGTGACGACAGAAGAATGACCAATGTCGCTGGCCGGACCGCGAGCGTTCGGCACCGATACCTTCGGGTCAGTGAAGTCCAGGTGTTTTGTCGGGAGGCAGGGCCGCCCGACGCGCCAGTGCTGCTCCTTCCACATGGTTATCCGTGCTCTTCCTATGAGTTCAGAAATTTCATGCCGAGGCTGGCCGACCGCTGGCGACGCATCGCGCCGGACTTCCCTGGTTGCGGCTACTCGGACACGCCGGAAGCGTTTGCGTATGATTTTGACGGGTATGCGCGTTTTCTTCATGAGCTGACCACGCACTTGGGTATCGAACGGTTCGCGTTGTACTTGCACGACTTTGGTTCGCAGATCGGGCTCCGCCTCGCTATCCGACACCCGGAGAAGATTACCGCTCTCATCGTGCAAAACGGCGACATCTATGAAGATGAGTTCGGTCCCAGGTATGCCGGTCTTCAGGAGTACTTCCAGGACCCGACGCCCACCCAAAGGGAGAAACTCGCGGAAGCGATCACCGAAGACGGGTTCCGAGATGAGTTTCTGAACGACGTTCGACCCGAACTTGCGGTGTTAATTGCGCCTGACCTTTGGAAACTGCATTGGTCGTTGATGACACCGAAGCGCTGCGAGATCGCGCTCAACGTCATTGCTGGGCTGCGCCATAACCTCTCCTGGTTTCCACGCTACCAGGCGTATCTACGTGAACATCGACCGCCGACGTTGATCGTATGGGGGCCGCAGGACGGCTACATGCCTGAAGGTTCCGCCCGTGCTTACCTGCGGGACGTACCCGAAGCCGAACTGCATTTGTTAGACGGCGGTCACTGGCTTCTCGAGACCAACCTGGAGGAAGTGGTCGCGCTCTCGCGGGACTTCCTGGCCCGCGTGCACGGCCATTGATCGCCTGACTGTTCGCAATCCAGGTACAGATTCAGGCGTTATCGATCATCGGCGAATGATTGGAGCTTTTGCAGTACGACACTGTAGCGGCGACCATATTCCAGAAACTCCGGGTCGTTGCCGCCTCGGGCCTCATTAGCCCGCTTGAGGCGCTCAAGCGCCTTCTGGACTGCGGTAATGAGCAGCGCCACCTCGTCCATGTCGAACTGTGGGAAGTCTCTTTGCGTGGTCATAAGTACAGCCTCCTTGCCAGCAGGAACGCGTGATTATTCGAAGATCGGTCACCCTGCCTGGGTGACGCACTAATTAGGACACGCACAAGCTTCATGGCCCCGTGGCTTGGACGGCTGATGCTGCTCTCTGTGTCTTCGAATCTTTCCGGAGTGCTTGTCGCTCCCGCTTGTCACCTTTACCGGGCCTTCGTCGGCCTGCTGCTTCCTTGTCCGCCGAGCAAGTTCCTGGTTGCCTCCGACGGCGTGCATATCTCGCCATCGATTAGCATGCGGCCGGTATAGGCGCCACCAGGTGCCGTAAACTCCCACGCGATCTTATGACCCTTTCGTGCCAACTTCGCCCATTTCGATGACTTATCAGGATTCTGCTCAAGCCAGAAGCGGCCTTGTTCATCCGTGAAGGTTCGCAGCCCGGAGTTCCCCAGCCGGTCTGTCCACGTCTGAATGTCGTTCAGCTCAGGCACACGCCCCCCGCCCGTGTCATGGACGTTAGTACCTCCGCCATCCAATTGGTGGCACCCACAAGTCTCCTTCTGAGCACTCGTGGTGTTGAGCTGAACGTGACTGAACGAGGAAAGTGAGCCCGGCTGGACTCGAACCAGCGACCATCGCATTAAAAGTGCGGTGCTCTACCACCTGAGCTACGGGCCCGCGCACGGAGGAGCTACGTGGTCAGGATAACATGCGGTCCCCCTCAGAACCTTCGCGCGTAGCGCTCTGATTTAATAGAGACACACATGGCTCAACCTGTCTATCTGGTCGCCAACGGCGATCTGCGCTTGTCTGCGAATCGCAAGTGCTGGCCGGCCCAGGAAGCAGCGGAACAGGCTGTTACGGCCGCTTTCGCCCGGTTTGGACGTGAGGTCCGCCGCGGGCACAGCTTCGATCCCGTAAAGGGTCACGGATTCATCGACAGCCAGAAGCGGGGCATGGAAGTGTTTCGTGAGATTCCCTCCGATGCACCCCTCGTCGTCGTTGAGGCAGTGTGGCAGTACAGCCACCATCTCCTCCATGGACTGTACAGCCATCGGGGGCCGATCCTGACCGTAGCCAACTGGAGCGGCCAGTGGCCCGGACTTGTAGGCATGCTCAACCTGAACGGATCGCTGACGAAGGCAGGCGTTCGCTACACAAGTTTGTGGAGCAATGACTTCACCGATGACTTCTTCCTGAAGAACCTTCAGCGTTGGCTCGACGGCAACCCCGCCGAATATGACCTTAGCCATGTGCGCCCGCTTGAGGGTCTGAAACTGCCCGAGGCA
>DASQEG010000224.1:0-2767 GCA_035633775.1 Bryobacteraceae bacterium | reverse complement strand
AGCAAACTTCGGCGGTCAGGCATAAATGCACGCTCCTAAGGAACAGGCACGACCGGAAGCACGATGTGCGAGGCGCGTGTGCCGCCGTGATGCACAACCTGCGATGCTTTTCGAACCTGTTTCGACACCCCAAGGTCCTCGCCAGTATTCGGGTTGCGGTCGAATTGAGGGAAGTTGCTACTGGTGATGTCCACGCGAATCCTGTGTCCAGGCTGAAACACATTGGCCGTCCCAGCCATGTCGATGTCGAACTCGTACACCTGATTCGGCTGGAGCAGTTCCATCCTGTCGAGGCCATCTCGAAAGCGCGCGCGCAGAATACCTTCTGCGATATTCATCGCGAACCCGTCGGGATAAACATCTACGAGCTTCACCATCCAGTCCGTGTCCCGCCCATCAGTAGCCGCGAATAGTTTCATTCTTACCGGACCGGCGATCGCTAACGCATTCTTCAGCGGCTCGCTCGTGTATACCAGAACGTCCTGCCGTGATTCCACCGCTCGCTGGTCCTTTGGGCCTGCAAGCGTTGGAGAGCCGCAGCAGTTGTTGCCGCCGAGTGTCGGCACTGGTTCGTTCGGGTCATACATGTAGGCGTCCGTCCCGGCGCCCTTGGGTTTGGCCGGGCTGAGCAGACCGTCGCCTGCCGCTGAGTTCGCTTTGCCGCCGCTCGACAGATGGTAGGGCGTGTATTTGGTGTTCGGCAGCGGCCAGTCCTGCGCGTGTGCCCACTTATTCACGCCCATGTAGAAGATCTCGACCGGCGGCTCCCGGTCAATGCCGTTATCCACTCCTTTCAGGTAGTGATCGTACCAGCGGAGTTGGAGCTCAAACAGATCACGATTGGCAGTTGGCCCGAAATCAACATCACCAAACTTCTGGCTGGGACCGTGTCCCCAGGCCCCGATGATCATCCTGGATTCCTTGCGCGCCTTATCCGTACCCCCTGACCGTCTCATCCCGGTGAAGCCGTTGATTGTGCCGTTCAGGAAAATATCGAACCATCCGCCAGACGTATGGACCGGTACCTTTACGTTCTTGAAGAGAAGCTCGTCGCTGATAGAGGACCAGTAGTCGTCGAAAGACTGGTGCTTGAGCCAGTCGCGGTAATGCGGAACGGCCTGGCCGCCCGATCGCAGGTCCATGTCATTCAACGGAAGATGTTGCAGGATCGTCTCATACTTCAGCTCCTGGGGGGCCCACTCTTCCGTGTGCCAGTACTGCGGCAGCATGATTCGGTTCGGCATACGGACTACGCCCCATCCGTAGTTGAACGACAAGCGGAACGCTCCGCCATGAGTGAGCCAATTTTTATAGATATCCGTAGAAGCTACGGCGGGGAAAATCGTGACCAGGCTTGGCGGGGTCTGCGTCGCTGCGCGCCACTGCACATGCCCCAGGTACGATCCGCCTTGCATGGCCACTTTCCCGTTCGACCACGGCTGTTTCGCTGCCCACTCGATTGTGTCGTGCCCGTCCTCTGCTTCGGTACGAAAGGGCTCCCATTTGCCTTCTGACTCGTAGCGGCCGCGAACGTCCTGAATGTACGCGGCGTAGCCGTGCTGCGCAAACTTGATCATCGGTTCGTGCATGGCGTCTCGCTGGACACCGTAGGGCGTGCGAACGATGATCACCGGAAATTTCCCCGCGCGTGCGGGACGATACAGGTCGCCGTAAAGCTTGACGCCGTCCCTCATCGTCGCCGGAAGATACCGGTGAATTCGGATCTCCTCTTGTTGGGCGTAGCAGGACGCCGTGAGTACCAGTGCCGACACAACTCGCATATTTCTCCGACGCAGGGGTGACCACCAGTTCGCAGGTCGCATAGATTTACTTTGCATCCAGAGGGGCTGGCCGCGCCGCACCACGCGTGCCGTCCCACCACGGTTCGCCTTGCGGCTCATATTTGCCGAGCTTGTCCCAGCGCTCACGCGTGATGCCATTAAGGTCGAATACAACCCGGCCCGACGCGACGGTTAGTTCGTTCATCAGCCGTTGAGTTCCGTCCATCCGTGCACCATACGAAGCCACAAAACCGAACTTGCCTTTCTCAATCCTGAGCACGGCTATGTCGGCTATCGCACCCACTGAGAGATGACCAATCTGCTCCCGATGAATGATCCTCGCCGGATTCCAGGTGGATCGCAGGATCACCTCTTCCAGGGTCAGTCCCGCGTTCAGGAACTTGGACATAACGTTCAACTGGTCCTTCATACCTGAATTCAGGCTGCCGGAATGAATGTCCGTCGAGATCGCGTCCGGCGGAAACCCGCTCTTCAGTGCGGGAACGGCCTGCCGGAACTCGAAGGCGGCACCTCCATGGCCGACGTCAAAGATGATGCCTCGTTTGCGAGCCTCGAAAAGATACGGAAGTATGCGTCCGCTGTCGTCCAGCATCGGAACGGGGACATAGAAGGCGTGGGTGTAGATATCGCCAGGGCGGAGCTTCTTCAGCACCAGGTCCTGAAAGGGACGTTCCGGACGGAACTGGCCGAAGTCGATCATAACCGGAATCTTAGCCAGCGTGCCCGCTTGTACGCCCCGCTCGACCGGTGTCCAGTCAGGACCACGGTAGTGCGCCACTTTGATGCCAACAATGCTGTCACGGTTGGCAATAGCCAGATCCGCGGCGGCCCCGGCGTCCATATCAGCCACGTTCTGCTCGTGTTCCTCGCCCGTCATCCCCGCACCCCCGATGTTCAGGAAAGCGAGCACTCGCGTCCTTGCACGGTCGATGACGTTCCGCTTGAATTCGGCGAAGTTTCGGCGT
>DASQEG010000223.1:0-4310 GCA_035633775.1 Bryobacteraceae bacterium | reverse complement strand
ATCGTCGAGCGGGGTGGGCGCCACATTCTCCTCACCAGCCGTGAGGGCATTCCCCCTCGTCGGGACTGGTCCACGCTGGATCCCGCCAGCAGCGCCGCGGCCCGTGTTCGCGCTGTTACGGAACTAGAACACGTCGGCGCCCACGTGCGAGTACTCGCCGCCGATGTATCCGAACACGGCGGTGCTGAACAGCTTGTCGCGCAGAACGATGCGGAGGGGTACCCGCCAATTCGTGGCGTTATTCACGCTGCAGGCACTGCGCTTCCAAAGCTGCTGGTCAACATGGACGCTGCGGACGTGGCCCGCATCCTGAAGCCCAAGGTGCATGGCGCGTGGTTTTTGCACAAGGCATTCGCCGGTCAGCCGCTCGACTTCTTTACGGCCTTCTCCTCGATTGCATCGGTAGTGATCTCGACGGGGCAGGGCAACTACTCGGCCGGTAACGCGTTCCTCGATGCGCTGGCGCACTGGCGAAGAGCGCAGGGTGCTGCGGGGCTCAGCATCAACTGGGGCCCTTGGGGCGAGGTTGGTATGGCGACGCAACTCGACCTGCTCGGCTACTTCGAAAGCCACGGACTCTACCCAATGACCACGAGTCAGGGACTGGAAGCGATGGGTCAGCTGTGTGGTGACCGTACCGCTCAGGCCGTTGTCATTGCTGCGGACTGGCAGCGCGTGGCCGAGGTGAACTTCCTTGGCCGGCCTCCTGCCCTGCTGGATAACGTGCTTCGCGACAGTGCTGAGTCGCAGACCGACAACGCTGGTTCGGGACAAGCCCCGGGAGCAAGCTTCCTGCTGCGGTACTCCGCAGAACCGGATGTGCAGCAGCGGCGCACCCTTCTGGAGAGACACCTGACCGATCTCGCATGCCGGGTGCTGCGCATCGATGAGTCGCGGTTGGCACCGGGAGACTCCCTGAACTCTCGCGGCATGGACTCGATGATGGCAATCGAGCTCAAGAACCGCATCGAGACCAGCACGCTTCTGACCGTCACGATTGTGGACTTGCTGCGCGGCGCCAGCGTTGGTGACGTTGCGGACCGGCTGATGCCTGAACTCGAGAAGCAGATGGGGACAGCACTCGATGAAGAAGTCGCGGCAATCGTGCGCGACGGGCAGCAGTTGTCCGAGGCCGAGTTGAGTGCGCTGCTCAACGAAGGGGTTGCCGACGAGGCAGCCATTCAGTAACAAACACGAGCAAAAGGGCCCTGCATGAACACTACACTGAAAGACCGCATCGCCGCGCTCACGGGTGAGCAGCGTGCGCAACTGAGACAGAGCCTGCTGCAGACGCGGAAGCAGACCCAGTCGAGACTTCCACGGCGAGCTGACGCCTCTGGACCCTCGCCGCTCTCGCCCGCGCAGCGCCGGTTGTGGCTGCTGGCGCAACTGGACCCGGCGGGTACCTCGTACAACATCCCTGCACTGTTCCGGCTCGGTGGACGCGTGGACGTGGGTGCACTCGAGGCTAGTCTCAAAGCCGTCCAGCAGCGGCATGAGATCCTCCGCACCACATTCACCGCCGACGAAGCGGGTGAACCCGTGCAGCGGGCAACGGGCCCGACGGTCGAACTCATCCGCTACGACCTGAGCGACGTGCAGCACGACATCCGTGAGGCCGAGCTGCAACGCCGCGTACGGGACGAAGTGAATGTGCCCGTGGACCTTTCCAGCGGTCCGCTATGGCGCGCGGTCCTGTTCCGTCTGAACGATTCAGAAGCCGCGCTGGTCCTCAGCTTTCATCACATCGTTTTCGACGGCTGGTCGCTCGGTGTCTTTGCGCGGGAGTTGTTTGCACACTACGATGCTTTCAGCCGATGCGAGCTGCCGGACCTGTCACCGCCGGCAGTCCAGTATGCGGACTACGCGGAGTGGCAGCACCGTATCCCTGCCGCTACTCGAGAGGCGCAACTGACGTTCTGGAAGGAGCAGCTGGCAGAACCCCTGCCGTTGCTCGAGCTTCCGTCGGACCGCCTTCGGCCGGATCACCAGACGCAGAACGGCGCATTCCATACGCTCATCCTCAGCCGCGAGCTGTTCGATGACCTGAAATCTCTGAGCCGGAGGGAAGAGGCTACTCCCTTCATGGCGTTCCTCGCCACCTTGAACGTTCTGCTGGCCAGGTACACCGGACAGGACGACATTATCGTGGGCACGCCAGTCTCAGGACGCTCTGTCAGTGAGACTGAGCCTCTCATCGGCGTATTCGTCAACACGCTGCCGCTGCGAACCCGAGTGCCCGCAACGGCGACGTTCAGGGACGTTGTTCGCGCAGTGAGGGAAGGAAGTATCAACGCTTTCGCGAACGCCGACGTCACGTTCGACGCAATCGTCGAAGCCGTACAGCCGGAACGCATCGCCAACAACAACCCGGTGTTCCAGGTGCTCTACACGTATCAGAACAAGCTGGAACCAATCACCGCGGCCGGGCTGCGCGTGGAGTATGAAGTCGTTGACGGAGGAACGGCCAAGTTCGATCTTTCGCTTGACGTGTTTGAAGGTCCGCAGGGTCCGACGTGCATCTTCGAATACAACACGGATCTGTTCGATGCTGACCGTATTGCTCGAATGGCGGCTCACTTCGAGAGGCTCGCCCAAATTGCGGTGGAGGCGCCGGACGTTCCGGTCTCCACATTGCCGCTGCTGACTCCGGAAGAGTTCGCGCTGGCACTGCGGTCGAAGGTGGAACGAACGCACTGGCCTGAGCCATACGATGTTGTGCGCCTGTTCGAGGAGCGCGCTGCCTCGCGTCCCGAAGCACCCTCTGTCATCGAGAACGGTACGGCAGTCACCTACGGAGAACTGGACCGCAGTGCCAATCAGCTGGCGCATGTGCTTCGGAAACGCGGCGTTAAGTCGAACTCCGTGGTGGGTGTGTGCATGGAACGGTCCGTCGACCTGGTGACTGCGGTGCTGGCCACGTTGAAAGCTGGTGGTGCGTTCGTGGCAATGAACCCGGATCTGCCAGGCGAACGACTGGGGTTCATAGCGGAGGATACATCCGCGCATCTCGTCATCTGCGATGAAGCGAGCCGGGCAAAGGTTCAGGCCATCAGCACCGAAGTTCTCGACCTTGATATCGCTTCTGCCGAGATTGCCGCGAGCCCGGGCATCAGTGCTCCGGCCGCTCCGAGCCCGGACGATGTGGCTTACGTGGTCTACACCTCCGGAACGACCGGCAAGCCAAAGGGTGCCTGCATCTCGCATCGCAGCTATATGAACGCGTATCGAGGTTGGGAGCAGGCGTACGGGCTTGAACCAGGCTGGTCCCACCTGCAGATGGCGAGCTTTCAATTCGATGTCTTTTGCGGTGACTTGATTCGGGCGCTCGGTTCGGGCGGTGTGCTCACGCTGTGTCCGCAGAGCGTGCTTGCTGACCCTGAGAGTTTGTTCAGCCTGATGCGTGAGACGAATGTGGCCTGCGCCGAGTTCGTACCTGCTGTCTTTCGCAGCCTGGCCGAGTACCTCGTTGGAACGGGCAAACAGCTCGATTTCATGAAGGTACTCATTGTGGCCTCCGACAACTGGTACGTCCAGGAGTACGGCAGGTATCGCCAGCTTTGCGGCGCCGGCACTCGGTTGATCAATTCGTATGGCGTAGCTGAGGCGACGGTGGACAGCACTTACTTCGAAGGCGACGTATCAACTGCTCCTTCGGGTAAGCTCGTGCCCATCGGCAAGCCGTTCCCCAACGTGGACGTTTACGTACTCGATGCGAATATGCAACTCCTACCGCCAGGTGTACCCGGCGAGTTGTGCATCGGCGGCGAGGGCGTCGCGTTCGGATACCTGAACTGTCCCGACCTCAATCGGGACAGGTTCGTGCCCGATCCCTTTGCCTCGGTTCCAGGCGCGCGCTTGTACCGGACCGGGGATATCGGCCGGTTCTCGGTGGATGGCCAGCTAGAGCTACTTGGCCGCCAGGACCACCAGGTGAAGATCCGTGGCATGCGCATCGAGCCCGGCGAGATCGAAACGTCACTGGTCGGTCACCCGGATGTGCGTGAGTGCGCGGTGATTGTACGGGAAGATACTCCGAATGACAAGCGCATCGTCGCCTACATCGTCCCGGCGGTGTCGGATGGCTCTCTCATCATTGATGCCCTGCGGCAGCACGTCTCGGCTACGCTACCCGCCTACATGGTGCCGACTGCCTGGGTGACGCTGGATGCCTTGCCGTTGTCACGCAATGGCAAGGTGGACCGAAAGGCCCTGCCCGCGCCCGATAATGCGCATGCCGACGCCTTCGTGGCACCTCGCACGCTGGTTGAAGAGATGCTGGCCACGATCTGGTGCCAGATCTTCAACCT
>DASQEG010000222.1:0-5308 GCA_035633775.1 Bryobacteraceae bacterium | reverse complement strand
CCCATATGCCAGCGCGATCCCCGGCGCCGGAATCAGACTGCCTGGAAACGATACGGGTTGCCGGGAGGCAGCAGGCGATCGCGGTTCGCCAAGCACTCGGGGCTGGATGGGGGCGCATCAGTTCTGATCTGCTCGCCGAGTTTCTTCTGCTGAGCGGGCTGGGAGGCCTGGAACCGGGCTGGTGGCTGGAGCGACGCGTCTCCAGAAACGTCGATTACCTCATCCGGACGCCGCGTGCCGGTTCTGCCCAGCTGGTGCAGGAGTTGCACCCTGCTGTTCAGGCGTACGATTCTGTACGGCGTCAGCCCAACCGAAGTGTTGACCTGCGGGCTTTGACTGCCTGTCCTCTCTCTTGCCGCACTACTCGCCAGCTGGCTGCCGGCGCGTAGCGCAGCCTGTCGTAAATCCGGTCCAGATTCTTCGAGCGGATTAAACAGTACGCGGCAGTATGTCACCGTGCGAGCCTTGACGCTCGCAAACGATTGTTTTAAACTCCTGTTTGAAATGGCAGGCACCGGCACAACGGCAGCCGACCGCGAGGACACCAGAGCCCGCTTGCTGGAAACCGCGGGCAGACTATTCGCTGAGCACGGGTACGACTCCGTAACCGTGCGCCAGATCTGCAATGAAGCGGGGGCGAATATCGCAGCCGTAAACTACCACTTCGGCGACAAACAATCCCTCTACCTCGAGGTTGTCACGTCGGTGCTCCAGTTCCCACAGCGCGCACTCGAGCGCGTCGGAGATGGGCCCCCTGAGCAGCAGCTTCGCCGGTTCATCACCGAGTACCTCACAGGCTTGCTTCGACCCGAGGGATCCGCGTGGGCACTCCGGCTCGTGCAACTGGAGCTCGCGCGTCCGACTGCCGCACTCGCCCAGGTGGTTGATAACGTCATTCGCCCGACGGAGCGTGGCCTGCGCAACATCATTGCCCGGATCACAGGTCTTGATCCCCAAAGCGAGAGGGTTCGGATGTGTGCTCACAGCGTCATCGGCCAGTGCCTGCATTACCGTCACGCGGAGCCTGTCTTTGCGCATCTCTGGCCCGACCTCTGGAATCAACCTGAACGATTGCAGTCCGTGGCCGACCACATCGCCTCCTTTTCCCTTCATGGTCTGGAGGGACTGAAGCACGAGCGTCGGACGCACAAAGGAGATCGAAAGAATGGCTGAAGGAGGGCAACGGAGCAAAGCACGCCTGCTCATTCTCATGGCGGTCGTGCTTGCGGTGGGCGGTTATCTCACCTGGCGCTTCCTCCTGCGCGGACCTGAGATGCCAGAGCGGGTTATCCAGGTCAGTGGCCGCATCGAAGGTGACGAAGCGATCGTGTCGACAAAGACGAGCGGCCGTATTCAGGAGGTGCGTTTCCGGGAAGGCGACCTGGTGAAAGCGGGAGAGGTGATCGCAATCCTCGCTGACGACCAGATCAGAGCACGTGAGGATCAGGCCCGCGCTTTCGTAGACCAGGCAGACGCGCGCGTGCGGCTGGCACAGCGACAGATCGGCGTACTCGAACAGCAGCTGCTTCAGGCACGGCTTTCTGTTGAACAGGCCCGTACCGAATCAGGCGGACGCGTGAGTGAAGCTGAAGCCAGCGTCGCAGCCGCAGAGGCGGAACTTGCGAAGGCGGAAGCGGCTCACAAGCTTGCGATCTACGATCGACAGGCGTACACGAAGCTGGCGTCAACCGGTGCAGTGTCGGAGCGTCGCGGCCGTGAGGCAGAGTCAGCTGAAGAAACCCAGGGGGCATTGGTGCAATCGGCTCGCAAACGCGTAGAAGCCGCTCGAGGAACGCTGGCGGCGACAAGGGCAGGGCTGCAGAATCCTCAGCTGCGAACTGCAGAAGCAGGCGCAGTACAGGCGCAGATGGCACAAGCACGGGCGGATATCGCAGCCGCGCAGGCGGAAGCTGTGAGGGCGCGTGCACAGCTCGAAGAAGCAAGGGCGAACCGTCAGGACCTGCAGATCGTCGCACCCTTTGCAGGCACCGTCACGACGCGATCTGCCGAACCGGGCGAAGTGGCGACACCGGGCACGGCGATCGTGAGCCTCGTGGATTTGAACCGCCTGTACATGCGCGGCTACGTACCCGAAGGTCAGATTGGCCGCGTCAAGCTCCGTCAGCCGGTTCGCGTCTATCTGGATTCCGCACCGAACACTCCGCTGCAGGCAGAGGTGTCGCGCGTCGATCCCCAGGCGGCGTTCACGCCCGAAAACACGTACTTCCGCGAGGACAGGGTGAAGCAGGTTGTCGGAGTCAAGCTGCAGTTGAAGGAAGGTCTTGGAGCAGCAAAGCCCGGGATGCCGGCTGACGCACTCGTCCTTGTGGAAGGCGGCGAGTTTCCTGATGTCACACCCCGCCGTTGAAGTCAGCGGTCTTGAAAAGCAGTACGGACACGTTGAAGCCGTCTGCGGCATAGACCTTGAGGTCCGTCAGGGCGAAATCTTTGGGCTGATTGGCCCTGATGGGGCAGGCAAGACCAGCGTTTTCCAGATTCTCGGTGGAGTCATGCAAGCCAGCAAAGGCCGGGCCGTGATGATGGGCAAGCCTGCACGGGATGCCCGCGACTTCACTGGTTATCTGACGCAAACGTTCAGCCTGTATCAGGACCTGAGTGTGCGCGAAAACCTTCGCTACGTTGGTGAACTCCGGCGTGTGCCGCGTCAGCAGATTGACGAGCGCGGCGGGCGTTACCTGCGTATGTTCGGAATGGACCGTTTTACCGAGCGGCTCGCAGGAAAGCTGAGCGGCGGCATGAAGCAGAAGCTGGCACTCGCGTGCGCGCTGATCGCAGAGCCGAAGATCCTGCTGCTGGACGAGCCAACGACGGGCGTCGACCCGGTGTCCCGGCGTGAGTTCTGGCAGGCGTTAGCCGATCTTTCAGGCGAGGGCATGACCGTCGTGGTGGCGACGCCCTACCTTGACGAAGCAGAGCGATGCGGACGCGTGGCGCTGATGCACGAAGGACGTATTCGTCAAACCGGTACTCCCGCGGAGCTGAAGGCCAGTCTCGGCTTGCATCGGCTGGAACTGCGTACGGCAGACCTGGCGGCGGCGGAGGCAGCGCTGAACCATGCGGAAGGCATTCACGATGCACAGCGCTTCGGCGACCGCATCGACGTTATGGTGGGCGACACAGCTGAAGGCGAGCGGAGAGTCCGCGAACTGATTCCGCAGATCGATGACCTGCACGCAAGCGAGCCTACTCTCGAGAACACCTTCGTTTCGGTCCTCCGCCAGCTCGGCGGGGAGATTCCCCAACCTGACTTCCCGGCGCGCCGCCAGCGGAGTGAGGTCGCCGGCGATGTCGCGATCGGCGCTGAGCATTTGGGCAAGCGCTTCGGTGCGTTTGAAGCAGTCAAAGACGTCAGGATTTCGATTCGATACGGCGAGATCTATGGCCTGCTCGGCGCCAACGGAGCAGGGAAAACGACAACGATCAAAATGCTTGCCGGTTTAAGCTCGCCTTCGTCCGGTACGACACAGCTGGCAGGCTCCAGCGGTCAATCCCGCGATTCGGCCGTACGCTGCCGCCTCGGGTACATGTCGCAGAAGTTTTCGTTGTATGACGAGCTGAGCATCTCTGAGAACCTCGACTTCTTCGCTGGCGTGTATGGGGTACCTGAGAACGACCGAGACGAGAAGAAACGCTGGGTGCTCCGCTTCTCAGGCCTTGAAGGCAAGGGTGACCAGATCACTGGCAGCCTGCCTGGCGGATGGAAACAGCGTGTTGCTTTCGGTGCCGCGATCATGCACGAGCCTTCCGTACTGTTCCTGGACGAACCGACATCAGGTGTCGATCCATTGGCTCGCCGCGCCTTCTGGCGAATGATTAATGCCCTGGCCGATCGCGGCACGGCAGTCCTGGTCACCACGCACTACCTCGAGGAGGCGGAACAGTGCAACCGTCTGGGTTTTATGGTGGCCGGTGAACTTGTCGAGGAGGGGTCGCCGACTGATGTGAAGCGACGGTTCGCCGGCGAAGGAAAACGCCCGCAGGATATCTCGCTCGAAGACGTCTTCATCGAGCTTGTCGAGCGTTCGCGCCGGGCCGGGAAAGAAGGCCGCGAGTAGCTGCCATGCGCGTCCTTGCTCAGGCACGAAAGGAGATCACGCAGGTGCTGCGAGACAAGCTCGCGCTTGCACTTGCACTTGTGCTTCCACTCATCCTGATGGTGCTGATGAGCACAGCGATCTCCCTCACTCCGACGGGCATGCCCGTTGGTGTGAGGGACTACGACAACTCACCCGGGTCCCGGAACCTGATCGCCGCTATCGATTCGTCGCTCACATTACGGGTAAGGAGCGTTGCTCTTGATGTCACGCCAGAGAAGGCGTTCAGCGCCGGCCTGGTACGGGCGATTGTGATTATCCCCGAGCACTTCGGACGTGACATCAGTCGACACCGCCCCGTAACCATCCAGGCCCTGGTGGACGCAACCGATACGAACACGGCGACGCAGATGCGCGGCTTTATCGCCCAGATCGTGCAGGCTTCCGCTCCTGTTCCACGGCAGGGCGTTCTCGTCGAGACGAGGCTCTTCTACAACCCCGGACGTGAGTCGCAGCGCTTTTATGGACCGGGCGCCTTCGTCTTTGTGCTGTCCATATTCCCACCTCTGCTCGCCGCACTCGCAATGTCGAGGGAAAACGAGCAGCGCACCATCGTGCAGGTTTACGTCTCGAGCATCAGCGCGCTCGAGTACCTGCTTGGAAAGGTTCTGGCATTCATGGCTGTTACTGCTGGAGCGTGGATATGCGCACTGGCTACGGCGATGACCGTCTTCGGACTTCGGTTCGCCGGCGACCCAACACCGTTCCTCGTTGGCAGCGCCCTCTACCTGTTCACGTCTGTCAGCTTTGGAGTGATGGTTGGTTCCGCGCTGCCCTCTCAGGCCGTAGCGGTGCAGGTGGTCTCCGTTGTCGGATTCCTGTCCTCGTTTCTGCTCAGCGGGTTCATCTTCCCGGTGCAGAACATCCCACCGGGACTGCGTTGGATCTCGTACTTTGTCCAGGCGCGTTACTTCATCGAGGTGTCGCGTGATGCGTTTTTGCAGGGCGGCGGCTGGCCTGCCGTCGGGTGGCATGTCGGCATGATCGCCATCATCGGTGCCGCCTTCTTCGCGATTGCCTGGAGGTCCAAGCGCTATATGCAGGTGAGCGCATGAACAGCCGCTTCCGTTCGCTCTTCCGCAAAGAGTTGAGTCAGATTCGGCGCGACAGGCGCCTCGCGATCTCGCTCATCGTTCCACCGCTGATGCAGATCATGCTATTCGGCTTTGCTCTCGACGCGGAGGTAAACAACT
>DASQEG010000221.1:0-3206 GCA_035633775.1 Bryobacteraceae bacterium | reverse complement strand
ATTGTCCGACTGAGTGACAATCAAGATCGTGTCACACGGTTCAAGTTCAGATAACGGAGGCACGAGTGACGGCGGCCTGTAAAAGCCGCCGTTGCCCGCCTCGACAGCGTCGTCTTGCTGCTGGTTGAAGCTGAGCACCTACGCTGGGCCGTACCTAGGTGCGATTCCCGAAGAGGCACCATTTCGTTCTTAAACAGGATGCGGAATTCCGTTCGAACACCGTAGTTCGTTAGGTGGAGGTCAACAGTCCGGAACGATTTCTGGGGCACCGCAACCTCACCTGTATATAATTGCCCCCTATGACGAGTCGATGGCTTGCATTGTTTCTGTGTCTTCCGATGTGGGGACAATCGACGATCGATTGGAATAAGCACAAGCCGGAAATTCTCAAGCACTACCGTAGTCTCATTCAAATCGATACGCGGGCTGGAAACGAGACCAAAGCAGTAGAGTACCTGCGCAGGGTGCTCGAAGCCGAGGGCATCCCAACGAAGACATTTGCGCTCGATCCGGCACGGGCCAACCTCGTTGCTCGGCTAAAGGGCGACGGATCGAAGCGTCCACTTCTTATCTTGGCTCATACGGATGTAGTCGGCGTTCAACCAGAGAAATGGCCGGTTGACCCATTTAGCGCGGCCGTGAAAGACGGCTACGTGTGGGGACGCGGTTCGGTCGATGATAAATGCGTACTCGCCGCAAACCTGATAGTCATGCTGCTGTTGAAGCGCAATGGCGTAGCCCTCGACCGTGATGTAATCTTTTTGGCGGAATCCGGCGAAGAGGCGGATACGACCGGTGTCGGCATAAACTTCATGGTGGAAAAGCACTATGAGGAGATTGATGCGGAGTTCTCCTTAACCGAGTTTGGTGGCGGCACAATCGAGGGCGGCAAAGTCGTGCGAATGGACATTGGTACGGCTGAGAAGCGTCCCGCCCGTGTACGGCTTCTGGCCACAGGAACGTCAGGACACGGATCGGCGCCTCGCAGGGACAACGCGCTCATTCGCCTCGCCGCCGCCATCGAGAAGGTTGGCCGATGGCAGACGCCGATGCGTCTCAATGACACCACGCGAACGTACTTCGAAAAGCTCGCGACTATTAGTCCGCCGGAAGTAGCTGCGCATTACAACGGGCTATTCAGGGCGGAGACGGCGGAAGCGTCACAGCGGTATCTTCAGGACACTGACCCAAGGGCGTACTCGATGCTCCGCACCTCCGTCGTACCCACTATGCTGAAAGCCGGTGTCGGGGCAAACGTGATCCCGTCTGAAGCGGAGGCTACTCTCGACATCCGGGCTCTACCCGATGAGAACATTCAAGAGTTCTATGCCGAGATGGCGCGAGTCATCAATGATCCGGCGGTTAAGATCGTCCCGCTGCCCGCCACGCGTCCGCCCTCACCGGCTTCGCGCCTCGATACGGAGATGTACCGCGTGCTGGAGCGCGTGAGCCGCGACATGTACCCCGGCGTGACCGTCATTCCACAAATGTCTGCAGGTGCAAGCGATAAGGCGCAGCTTCGTGCGAAAGGCCAGCAATCGTACGGAATCGGTCCGATAGGCACTCTCGAGGACAGAACGAACCATAGCTCCCACAGCGACGTAGAGCGGCTGGCCGAGGCGTCAGTGTATCAATTCGTCGAGTTTGTTTGGCGGGCAGTCACGGAGGTGGCCGCGGTCAGACATTGAAGGAGTTTTGCCAGCGGCCTGTCGTAATCTCTCAATCGCTAAACAGAATGCGGAAGAGCGTTCGGGCCGCGATGTTCTCGTGAGAGACGCAGAAAGCTGCTCAAATCGGCAGCATGAATACCCTTTATGACCGTGGCGGTCATCGCAAGTACCTGACGCCCGCCGAACGAGATGCATTCCTGAAAGCTGCTGATGAGTCCGAGGTGCGGGAGGTTCGTACCTTCTGCGCCACACTTGCGTTCACCGGGTGCCGGATCTCGGAGGCGCTGGCGTTGACGGCAGACCGCATCGACCTGAAGGACGGAGCCATCGTCATCGAGAGCGCCAAGAAGAGGCACAGGGGTGTGTACCGTCCCGTGCCGGTACCCCCGGCGATCCTTGACATGCTGAATATGGTTCATGACGTCCGCGCGGCCCAGAAACGCGGGGATCGGGGAAAGTCTGTCCGACTGTGGGCGTGGAGCCGGACAAAGGGCTGGTATGTCGTTCGCTCAGTCATGAAGGCGGCGAAGATCGCCGGTCCACATGCAACGCCGAAAGGTCTGCGGCATGGCTTCGGCATCAAAGCAGTTGCCTGTGGTGTTCCACTGAACACTCTGCAGCAACTGTTCGGGCACGCCCAGCTGTCAACCACTTCTATCTACGCCGATGCCATGGGACCCGAGAAACGCCAGCTTGTCGAGCGAATGTGGCGATGAGAAATGACGACCGCAACTCCCCGCCCGCGAGGCGGTAGCCTGAAGACATGGCCGAAGTGGCTACAGAGCCGATCCCTCTTGAGCAAGATGCGGATGGCGTTATGCGAGTTCGCGGGACACGGATCACGCTGGACACGGTATTCGCAGCATTTCGGGAAGGCGCTACAGCAGAGGAGATCGTCCAGCAATACCCCGCGATTTCGCTGGCCGACGTATATCAGGTGATCGGGTACTGCCTGCGCCATTCCTCCGAAATCGAGGCTTACCTGTCCAGACGCCGCGCTGCCGCCGGCACAACGCGGGAACGTAACGAGTCCACCTGGGCGCCGGAAGGTATCCGTGATCGGCTGCTCGCGCGGCGCAGGTCCTAGCGTTTGCGGTGGCTCGCGGACGAGAATTTCAATAACGACATCCTGCGCGCGCTGTTCCGTCGTGACCCGACGATCGATATCCTTCGGGTGCAAGATGTGGGCCTCGGCGGTGTGGACGATCCGACGCTCCTCGCGTGGGCGGCGGAAACAACCCGGCTCCTGTTGACACATGACGTGTCGACAATCACTGCATACGCTTACGAGCGCGTGAGAGATGGGAAACGCATGCCGGGCGTATTCGAAGTTGGCCGTGACGTTCCGATTCTTGTCGCCGTTGAAGACATCCTGCTCATCACCGAATGCAGCCATCCAGAGGAATGGGACGGTCAGGTCAGGTACTTGCCCCTTCGATGAACGTTGGGAGACGCCCGGAACTGAACAGATCGCGACAATTGTTTACCCGGTCACGCCTGAACCGTTGTGGCCATTCTGTTTAAATCCAACTTTCC
>DASQEG010000220.1:0-2873 GCA_035633775.1 Bryobacteraceae bacterium | reverse complement strand
ACCTGCTTGGAGGCAGGCAATCGAATGGCCGCAACCGACTCGGCACGTGCCGTTGCTTCACCACAAGTTCGTGCCCTTAGTCTTACGGAATCGCCGAATCTCGACCTGCTACGCGCCTGCGCCGTGATGTGCGTGTTCTTTGCGCACCTTGTCGATTGGGTCACCCGGACACGGTGGGAGATTACGCGACACTTGGGACAAGCCGGTGTTCTGATGTTTTTTGTTCACACCTCGCTCGTCCTGATGCTGTCACTGGAACGCTCCTCAATACAGGTTCGTGGCGCAGGAAAGCTAATCACCGATCTCTATCTCCGACGGGCGTTCCGAATCTATCCGCTTGCCGTACTGTGCGTCGTCGTCTCTGTTCTGTTCGGTTATCCACCGGGAGTTGGCAAGCCCGTTCGTGATTTTATGGACATTGTCACGAATCTAACGTTGACGACAAACCTCTTCTACGCGGGGGAAATCTGGCCCGTCATGTGGACTCTGCCTCTGGAGGTGCAGATGTACCTGTTCTTGCCAGTGTTGTACTTGTGCCTGCGTGGCCGGTCGGTGGGTACGGCTCTGGCGTGCTGGGTTGGTGCTTTGAGCTTGGCGCTGATTCAGCCGCACGTTATCAGCAGACTTAACGTCGTTTCCTGGGCGCCGTGTTTCGTCCCTGGGGTCATTGCATGGCGGATCCTCCGATCTCGGACCGTTGCGCTTCCGAGCCGGTGGTGGCCGGTAGCGATCCTCGTGTTCGTGTTGCTCTACGTGCCTGCCGTGGAAAGCACTTTGCCGTTCTTGTACCGATGGACCTTCGCCCTTGCACTAGGCTGTGCAATCCCGCTATTCGCCGAGTTGCGTGCGAACCGGGTGACACACCTGATCGCAAAGTATAGTTACGGTATTTATTTGTCACACCTGCCCTTGATGTCAGTGACGTTTCACCACTCTACTGCAGCGTTATGGCTCCGGGTTTCTCTCTTCACTGTCGGCGCGGTGCTTGTCCCGGTCCTGATGTTTCACTTCATCGAGCAACCGTTCATCAAACTCGGAAGACGGCTGTTGCATCCGCGTGATGCTCAGCGCGAGGCTCCGCCGCAGGCAAGAATTGCTGCTGCGTAATGTCGTATGGCCAAAATACTAGAAGTCGACCAAACACTATGGAGTAGCGGTCAGAGACGTTTGGGTAAGTCGTTCAGAAGCGGCAAACTCGAAGGGGGCGTTAGCCGAAAGTGTTGCAACGTTGGGCTCGACGCCCGGTCTGATACGGTGTTGGCGTGGGCACCCGCCGGCGACCGTTGTTCGGAAAGCGGCAGTTCGATCCAGCGATCATCGTCACCGGCGCGCGGTGGTATGTGCGGTTCTCGCTCGTCTGCGGGATGTCGAAGAGCCGATGGCCGAACGCGGGGTGTCAGTGACCATACGACGGTGTGGCGGTGGGTTCAGGCGTACGCGCCGGAGATCCGCAAACGCCTGCAGGGCCACATCAAACAACGTTGACTAACTGGTTCATGGACGAGACGTATGTTCATGTCGCCGGTCGCTGGATGTACCTGTTTTGGGCCGTCGATAACCACGCCCAGACGGTCGACTTCTACCTGTCTGCGAGAGATCGTGAAACCGGCAAACAGTTCCTGCAGGCGGCGCTTGCGATCCGGACAACCGACCGCGGCACAGATTCCATCGACCGCAGTCGCAGCTATTCGGCGGCGATCCGCGAGTTGAAGGCGGAAGGCAAGATCCGTCCGACCTGCCGCTATCAATGTCGCCAACACGGGAACAACCGCATCGAATCTGATCATCGACTTGTAAAGCGGCGGCTGCGTGCGACGCCAGGGCCGAGGAAGAAGCAGACAGCGTGGGCGGTGATTCAGGGAATTGAAGTGGTACAGATGATCACAATAAGGACAGTCCTCTGCATCACCCGCCAGAACCGACACGGTCAGGCATGCGTCTGCGGCTCTGTCTTGGGCCTTGTGTAGGCGTTCGCTCGATCCTCTCGCCTACCCGAGTTACCGTCTGTGCAGAGATGCAACACTTCCAGGCGACATCGCATCTGTGCAACGTCAGTAGAATCTTGTATCCGGCGGCTTGTTCGTAAGGATGTACATGCTGCCGCTAGGCGTTCTCGATCGCCGACCTCAAGCAGCTGTTCGTCCGTGAGGTTCATGACGTAAGCAAATAGTTGGTGCATCATGGCAGTCTGTTCTGGACGTGGAAGATTCGGAGAGGCAAACTCTTGGCGTCCCGCGGTCCCACGCGAGATTCGCAACCTCATCCGCCGCATGAGCAGAGAAAGTCCGGGTTTGGGAGCACCGCGCATTCAAGGCGAGTTGCTGAAGCTCATCCTTCACTTCGGGGTCACTGCACATCCGACTGCAGAATGGACTGCTCAGCAGCTCCGGGAGTCTTTTCCGTGGGACAGCGCGCCACGGTATCTGCTGCGGACCGCGATCGCATCTTCGGGCATGACTTCGTCGAGCAGGTCAAGGCGATGGGCATCAAGCAGGTACTGTCGGCGTCACGCTCACCATGGCAGCGTGCGTATGTCGAACGCGTCATTGGTACAATCCGTCGCGAATGCCTCGACCACATGGTCGTGTGCAACGAGAGTACTCTATCCAGACACCTTCAGGCTTTCATCGGACTCGCACGCACCTTGCACTGGAGAAGGATGCGCCTGATCCACGCAGTGTACAGCTCCCCAATGCTGGCCACATCATCTCCATCCCTGAAGTGGGCGGGTTGCATCACAGGTACGAACGCCGGGCGGCCTGACTACGACTTTGACCCTCCGCCACAGGAGGCGCGGTTGAAGGCATACCGGATGGTGTGTGTGCGCAACTACTAACGCGGCCGCCGTTGCGGCTCCTGAAACCGCACAGTCG
>DASQEG010000219.1:0-5283 GCA_035633775.1 Bryobacteraceae bacterium | reverse complement strand
GGTGGGCATGCCGCTCGCCCGCACTGGGGCAACGAGGTGCTGGTCGCTGCCTGTGCCACCGTCGTGAACCTTCAGACCATCGTGTCCCGTCGCCTGAGCCCAACCGACATCGGTGTTGTCTCAGTGACCGAGTTGATCACCGACGGCACCCGCAACGCATTGCCGGGGCTCGCCCGCATCCTCGGTGATGCCCGCAGTTTCCAGCCGGAGGTCAGCGCCGAGATCGAGAAGCAGATGCGCATCATCGCCGAGGGCACGGCCCTGACTTATAACGTCGCCGCCGAGGTGACCTACACGCGCGAGTTCGTGCCGCTCCTGAACGATGCCGCTCTGGTCGACGAAGCCTTCGCGGCTGCCCGGACCGTGTTCGAGACGGAGCACGTTTCGACCGCCCGCGAGCCGATGACGGGCTCCGAGGACTTCGCCCGCTTCCTGGAGCACGTGCCCGGTTGCTTCGTGTTCGTCGGCAACGGCAAGGACTCCGCGCCTCTGCACAACCCGGCCTATGACTTCAACGATGACGGGCTGCTCTATGGGGCACGCTTCCATGCTGCCATCATCCGACAGCGGTTTGCATCCATCTGACCGTCACGGATCCAGCACATCGGACCTCACGAGGCATCACTTGAAGGGCTGCTTCGGGTCAAACTAAGTAGTAGCGGATGTCGGTGCGAAGTTCCGCTCATCCCATCCCAGCAGTACGGAAGTACGGCTAAGGTCAGCCCCGTGCCGATTTCGTTGAAAAAGTCCTCGTGATTGGCGGCGGATCGTGATTCCCTGATTGGGCATTCTCAGCAGGGGATCGGGCCATGATAGGCGAGCGTCTCGTGATGCAGGAGAGCCTGTTCTATGAGTTCCGCCTTGAGGACCATGTCCCCTCCGATCACCTCCTGAGGTGCATCGACCGCTTCGTCGACTGCTCCGGAGGACGAGTTCCTGCTGGCGGCAACGGCTCAGAACCTGAGAAAGCTCGACAAACTGGTCACTTCACCAAGGCCTCAGATGATCCAAGGAGCCTGAGAAGGCTCAAAGGATACACCTCATCACAGTCCTAACCCTAACAAGGCAAGCTGCATCGCCGTCCAGCCCGTCTGGATGCCGACTTTGTCAACGCAATCTGCCAATTCCTGACCTTCCCCGAAATTCGTAAGCAAGCTCCGATGGTCCACAAAACCTTGCCGACAGGAGCGCCATTGGGCTTGGCTATAGCATCCGCGAGCACAAGTGTGACGATCCTCGCTTCGGTGAAGCGGTCCGCTCCAGCTCCGCAGTCATCCTCAACCCAGGCATGGCGCCTGTATCCAGGGATAAGCAGGAGCGGACCCAGCGCCTGTCGGGATTCGAGTTCGGTGTGAGCAGCGTCTGCTTGGGAATGCGGGTAGGTCTCGCCTGGCTCGACCGACAACACGCTTTTGGCCAGGAGATCGAACGGGTCTCGACCATGCGCTCACGTACCTCCCACTCGGAGATTTAGTGGAACAGGATGGGGCGCGTTACAGCCAGCCTTAGCAGCATTCGTGTCATGACATTAACGCATGGCTAAAAGATGAAAACGTTGTTGATACGCAAAAATAACATACTAAATAAGCTTCATCACAGTGTACGAGAAACGGGTCTGTTACGATGTTGATCGCTGTCCTGAAGAGCGTTGGACGTGAAATCTGGACTACCTTGGTTCGTACGGGCGAGATCCGCGCGGCCCGCGCCCGGGCCAATTCCAAAGGTGGCGTCTACCACTACTGACAGCGTTCGCTCTCCCGATCCGGGTCCATCGACCGAGCAGACTCGTGAGCTGGAATAGCAGCATTTAGGGCCGATACCCCAAGGCTCAGGACGACGTGCCCTGCAGCCGTTTCTTGACTTTCTCTACGACCTTCCCGGCCGTGATGCCGAAATGCTCAAACAGATCGGTTTCGGCTCCCGATGCCCCAAAGCCGCTCATTCCGCTGAAGCCGCCGGCAGCGCCGATGTAGCGGTCCCATCCCAGCCGGACGGCCGCCTCTACCCCCACCCGTACCGTTCCCGTGCCGAGAACCTCCTTGCGGTAATCCCCGTCCTGGGCCTCGAATAGTTCCCACGATGGCATGGAGACCACCGCCGTCGCGATCCCCTCGGCCTCCAATTGCCTTCGGGCCTCTACCGCAATGTCGACCTCGGACCCCGTCGCGAGGATCGTCGCCTTTCGAGCCCTGCTCCCCGCTTCCGACAGCACGTAGGCGCCACGGCGCGACTGGTTCTCCCGTAGGCGATCAGTGCGCACCAGCTCCAGGGTTTGGCGGGCGAAGATGAGGGACGAGGGTCCGGTCCTGTTGCCGAGGGCGATCTCCCAACACTCGGCAGCTTCCACGGCATCAGCCGGACGAAGGACGAGCATGTTTGGTATTGCCCGCAACGATGCCAAGTACTCCACCGGCTGATGTGTGGGCCCGTTTCGGCCAATGCCGATGGAGTCGTGACTGAACACGAACAGAACCGGCAGGTTCATCATCGCGGCGAGCCGCATCGTCGGTCGCATGTAATCGGAAAACACGAGGTAGGTCACACCGACCGGAACGACTCCGGCATGGGCCGCCATTCCGTTCTGCATTGCGCCCATGACGTGCTCGCGGATCCCAAAGTGGACATAACGACCACCGTGGTCCGACGCCGTGAATGGAGCGAGTTGGCGCTTGTGCTTGGTCGCCCCTTCCAGATCGGGTGCGCCTGAGAGCAGTTCCGGAATTGCTTCGGCCAAAATATCGAGGATGTCGCCGGACAGCGTGATACCGGATTCGGCCAACTGTTCCCGTGCGGCTCGCTCGCGGAACGCCCGCAACGGCTCCTCCCACCCATCGGGCAAGTGTCCCGCTTCGAGCCGATCAAGGAGGCGGCGCTTTTCCGGACTTAGAGCCTCAATCCGGTTCCGCCACGCATTGTACTCGGGCAAGCTCCGTCGACCCGCTTCCCGCCATGCGGACAGGATCTCGTCGGGAATCTCAAAAGGCGCATAGGGCCAGCCGAGATACTGTCTAGCCGCCTCGGCCTGTTCCTTATGGATGCGGGCGCTGTGTGCCGCTCGCGTCCCTTCCACTTGAGGCATCCCGCGACCGATGACCGTCGTGCAGCAGATCATCGATGGACGTGGGTCTTTCTTTGCCAGCAGGATCGCCGCGGATACAGCGTCGATATCGTGGCCATCGACCTCCTGTACATGCCATCCGCTGAGGCGGAAGCGTGCAAGCATATCATCGCTCAAGGCCAATTCGATCGGCCCGTCATCTGTCATCCGGTTGTCGTCCCAGAGGAAGATAAGCTTTCCGAGGCCCAGGTGCCCAGCAAGTGATATAACCTCTTGTCCTACGCCCTCCTGTAGGCAACCGTCCCCGACGAGGGCATAGGTGTAATGATCGACGATGTCTGGTCCGAGCCACTTACCGAGGAAAGCTTCAGCAAGTGCCATACCGGCCGCGTTGGCAATGCCTTGGCCAAGAGGACCCGTCGTGATCTCGATCCCGCAGGTCGGGTCAAACTCGGGATGGCCCTCGCAGTGAGAGCCAAGTTCGCGGAAGCGCTTGATCTCGTTGATGGTGATCTTCTCGTAGCCGCTCAGGTGAAGAAGTGAATACAGCAGCATCGATCCGTGCCCGCTCGACTGCACGAACCGGTCCCGGTCGAACCACAATGGATCCTGCGGATTGAACTTGAGGTGACGCGTGAAAAGGGCGGCCATCGTATCCGCCGCGCCCAAGGGGGTTCCGGGATGTCCCTCCCCCACCCGCTCGATTGCATCGATTGAGAGGAAACGAATCGCATTCGCCATCGTGCGCGGATCGATCAAGGTCATGACGGAATTTCCTCCAAGTCAGTCGCCGACAGCGCGGGACGGAACAGCGTCCATCCCAGCGAGGGGGACCTGTGCTTCGACCCCAAGCTCCGCCAGAAGCCACTCGGCAAAGGTTCTCAGAGGGTGGCGTTGGCGGACATGGCGGGGGAAGACCAGATTGTGCCCGACATAACGGACCGGAATTGATGTCTGCTCCAACGGCATGACCAAGCGGCCCGATACGAGCTCCCGCTCCGCAAGGCGCGTGGACTCCAAGGCGACACCCAGGCCTTGGGCGGCCATTGCGATGGCCAGGAAGCTGCGGTCGAACCGGCTCCCGTTCGGGGGAGGCGCGATCAGGCCGTTGGCAGCGAACCAGTCTGCCCACTGGATCTGCTTGCTGTCGCTTTGGATCAGCACCTGATTGAACAGGTCCGATGGGGAGGTGATCGACGCCGCAAGATCAGGCGTACATATCGGCGTGATGGTCTCCTCGCCGAGAGGCACGATGATCAGTCCTTCCCCTCTTGGGGGACCATAAACGATGTCTGCGTCAAACTCGTCTGAATTGAACCGGGTGTAATCGGTTCCGGCCGCAAGACGGACGTCAATGCTTGGATGTTGTTTCAGGAAGTCGGCCAGCCGAGGTGTCAGCCATTGCGCTGCAAAGCTTGGCGCACAGTGCAGGCGCAGGAGCTTGGGACCACGAGATGAGACGACTTCCATGCCTCGCCGCAAGTCATCGAACGCACGGCTGACGTGGCGCATCAGCACCTCGCCTTCGTAGCTCAGGCAGGAGTGGCGGGTATCACGCTCAAAGAGTGGGAGGCCGAGAACCTGCTCCAGCTTCCGGATGGAATGGCTGACCGCGCTCGGCGTCAGGTTCAGCGCCGCAGCCGCCGCCCGAAAGGACCCTGTGCGGCCGGCAGCCTCAAAAACCCGGAGGTAGGAGAGAGGCACATCCTGAAGCATGGAAGTAGTGAACCAGATTCAACAGGTGGTGTAAATATTGCGTTTGTCCACACGCGCGATTCGGTAAATAATCTCCCAACAAAATCAAAAATAGAAATCATCCTGGAGGAAAATATGCTTCTTGAAGGCAAGGTTGCCGCTATTTCAGGTGCGGCGAGTCTGCGTGGGATCGGGTTTGCCACGGCCCGCCTCTTTGCCGCGCACGGCGCGCGAGTCGCCATTCTCGACCTTGACGAGCAGGGCGCCAAGGATGCCGCCGCGTCGCTTGGCAAGGGTCACCTCGGCATCGGCTGCAACGTGACCGATCTCGATGGGTGCAAACGGGCCGCCGACCTCGCCATCTCGACCTTCGGGCAGGTCGACATCCTTCTCAACAATGCGGGCATCACGCAGCCGGTGAAGACGATGGAGATCGACGAGGCGAGCTGGCGCCGCATCGTCGACGTCAACCTCACCGGCGTTCTTTATCTCAGCCAAGCCTTCATCCCGCACATGCGCTCCCGCCGCCG
>DASQEG010000218.1:0-3101 GCA_035633775.1 Bryobacteraceae bacterium | reverse complement strand
GGGTCCGGTGACTGCTGCCCTGATCGTTGTCGTTCCAGGCGCGGTCCTGCGCCCAGCGCTCACCCTGCTGGCTGGATTTCTCGGCCCAGGCGTCAGGCGGTGCCGATAACGCCCCAACGACAAGTAAGAACTGCCACAATCGTCTTATGTTTCCTCCTCGTCAGCATGGGTTATGTCCGGCATTTCTATGAAGAACATAGACTTAGACAAGCCCGGATGCGGATCTGTATAGGATGCCTGGCGCAACACACGAAAAGTCGAAGCAACTTCGCGGCCATCCCCAAACGGATCGCAGAGCCGACCGTGAGCAAGGGCGCAATGTGTTCGTTGTCAGCGGTTGGCGCTGCGCGCTAAACCAGGCGACACCCAGTTAGAGTTGCCGTCACGTCAGAGCCGCTCATTCGGGAGTATAAACGCGACCACTGCGCGTCGGTAGTGTTATCGATGCGCCTTCGGTCCACCGAAGCGGATGAAAATGGCAGCAGCGGCCGGGCGCGAAGGCCGGTGCAACACTGGAATCTATTCCGAGGTAGTGTTTGGCCCGAGGATGCGTGGAAGAACCGATAATTGGGCATGAAGACCTGCCGAGCAGGGGTACGTAGCCCGCGAGCGTGACTATTGTTATTGAGTCGTCCTCCCCCGGTCTGCCGTAAAGGAGAGAACGATGGAATCGGTTCATGGCACAGTGGCGGGACTGGATGTCCACAAGAAGACAGTGGTGGCTGTGGTGCTACAAAGCGACCACTCGGACGAGGATCATGCTGCGGGCGTATTTGGTACGACGCGTTATGGGCTGAACGAGTTGATTGCGTTCCTTCGACAACATGGAGTGACGCACGCGGCGATGGAATCGACCGCCCAGTATTGGCGGCCGGTGTGGATGGCACTGGAAGGTCAGTTCACGCTGACTCTGGCGCAGGCGCGCTCGACACGCGCACCACGCGGGCGTAAGTGGGACAAGGCCGATGCGCAGCGGATTGCGAAACGCCTGTTATCGGGTGATCTTACGGTCAGCTACGTGCCTCCGCCGGAGCAACGCGACTGGCGATTACTAAGCCGCACACAGGTTGCAATGCATGAATCAGTCGTCCGGGTGCGGAACCAGGTCGAGGTGCTGCTCGCACAAGCGCAGATCAAGCTCTCGTCGGTTGTTACAGACATTCTGGGCAAGAGCGGACGACGCATGTTGGACGCACTGGTGCGCGGCGTCACTGACCCTGTCGAATTAGCGAGACTGGGCGACCGGCGGCTGCATGCCAGCAAAGAGCAACTCGCTGATGCGTTGAGCGGTCAATTGACCGAGGCGCAGCGTATCATCTTGAAACTGTACCTGGAGCAAATAGACCTGATCGAACGACACATGGCCGAAATCGATGGAAGTCTGGCACAGGCCCTGGTACCGCATCAGGATGCAATCGAGCGGCTGTGCGACATCCCCGGCATCGGTGTTCGCACTGCACAGCACATCGTGGCCGAAACCGGACCACGAGCCGAAGTGTTCGATTCCGCCGGCAAACTGGCCTCATGGGCCGGCATGTGCCCTGGCCAGCAGGAGAGTGCAGGTGTTTCCGTCAGCAGCCGTTCGGCAAAAGGGAACTGGATGCTTAGACGCACGCTATGCCAGACGGCGTGGGCGGCGATCGCCACGAAAGGTAGTGAAGCCCAGCGTCGCTTTCATCGCTGGCGTCCTCGGCTGGGAACACAAAAGGCTGCGTGGGCGATCGCGCACTACCAAATACGCACCGTATGGAAAGTTCTCCACGATGGAGTTCGCTATCGCAGTCCCGACACCGAAGTCATGGCTCAGCGTGCATTGCTTGCACGGGCGAAGCGTGCCATCAGTGACCTTCGCAGGCTGGGCTATGCGGTCTCCATCACATCCCCCGAAACACAAACTGCTGGTGCCCTCGGCCTGTCCGGTGAATTTTCGAGCGTGTTGCACGTCGGCTATGGCGCTGCGGGTGAAACGCGCCCGGCTACCTCACTCGCAACGCAGACAGGACACCGGATCCGCAGCGGCTGCACGCATCACGGGGATCAGCGTCGCCGCCAGCCCCACGCCGGCAAGAACAGCGGCCGAGCCGACCAGGGTCAGCGTATCCTGTGGAGCAATGCCGAACAGCAGAGAAGCAATACCTCTGCTGAGGAGCAGCGAGACGGCAGTACCTGCAACCGATCCGACCGCCAATAGCAGGCCCACACGACGGAGAAACAGCCACATCACATCGCGCCGGTTTGCTCCAAGCGCCAGACGGATGCCGACCTCACTGCGGCGCCGTTCCGTCAGATGCGAAACCACGCCGTAAACTCCGATTACCGCGAGTGCGATGGCGAGCAGCCCGAAAAACCCGCAGACCCACGCCAGCAGGCGCTCACGAATGAGAACGTCGTGAACGAGAGTCTGCATTGAGAGAGGAAACACCTTCGCACCCGGATAAGTTCTGGTGATCGCTTCCCGCACGGCACGCAGGGCCTCCTGGTCAGATGTCGACGATTTCAGGACCACCGGAAGGCCGGGCCCCACGTTGGGGTTCTGCGTCTCAGGGGCATACGCGATCGGCCGCTGATCTCCACGAATGTTGCCATAGTAGGTATCGCCGACCACTCCGATCACCTCATAGACTGCGTCCGGGTAGCCGGGCTCGGCGAGGCTATGGACCGTACGCCCAATCGGGTTGGTATTGGGGAAGAACATCCTGGCATAAGTCTCGTTGATGAGAACAACTTTGCGCGAGTCCTGCGTATCGTGGTCGCTGATGTCTCTGCCCGCTCGGATCGGTACGCCGACAGTCTTGAAGTAGTCGGGACTTACCCACATGAACTGGGCGCTCGCTGTGCTGCCGTCATCCAGTTTGGTCGAGAGGGTCCAGCTGCTGCCGCTGAAAGGAACGTGCGTTGCCGACGAAGCAGCTTTGATCCCGGGGATAGAGCGCACTCGCTCAAGAAGCTCCCGCTGCATTGGGCGGATCCGTTCCTGCGGCAGCTTGAGATCACCGAAGTTAACGAACGCGAAGCTCAGGCCCTGCAACTCGAAACCGGGGTTCACCGTGGCCAGATTGCGAAAACTGCGGACAAACAGTGCGGCACCGATAAGAAGCACC
>DASQEG010000217.1:0-4173 GCA_035633775.1 Bryobacteraceae bacterium | reverse complement strand
GGCCCGTTTACGAGTTTCCTGTTCCCGAGCCTGCGCTATCGCCGCCGTCTTCTCGGCATCAACAAGAGCATCCAATCGCATAAGCAGCGCTGATTGGTGCGCGAGGGCCCGAAGAGTTTCTCGCGTGGTGACGTCGACCGGTCGGGCAGAGTCACGCTGGAGAACCATGGCGCCTTGCAACTCGCCGCCGAGCAGGAGCGGCACGTAGCAAAGACCTCCCGATGCAGCCAGTTGCTCTACGAGGTCGCCTGCGATCAGGCGGGGTTCCAGCAAAACCCAGTCACTGGAAGGTTGGAAGGATGGAGTGGTGGCGGCAAGCACCGTGCTCCTGGCCCCGGCATTGGTTGCAAGGACGGCCCCGGCGCAAGCCTGTGCAATACGGCACGCTTCCTGCACTGACCCCTGGAGCAGGAGCCTGACATCGCGTGTCTGGCTGACCCGACCGACACCGCGACGTAAAGCCTCATTGGTGCGCGCCAGTTCCGCGACACGCTCCAGGGAAGCGCGCTCTCTTTGCTCGGTTACACGTTCGACCAGCAGTTCCCGGTCAAGCGCGGCCCCGATTGCGCCAGCAGCCGCCTGCAGGAGGTCCA
The DNA here is from genome assembly GCA_035633775.1 of Bryobacteraceae bacterium. Taxonomy (GTDB): domain Bacteria; phylum Acidobacteriota; class Terriglobia; order Bryobacterales; family Bryobacteraceae; genus JAWXCM01. Next base: position 3,580 of record DASQEG010000217.1, on the reverse strand, counting down.
GGTCGTGCTGCGCCCAAGGTCGAGCGGCCCGACAGGTATTGAAGCTGAGGCATCCGTAGTAAGCCGCATCCACGAACACCGGCACGCCAGCGGTCGTCTTGATTCCGACGCTTTGCAGAAACTCACGAAGCGGATTTTCCATTGCGTCGACCTGGTACCAGAAGGATCGACCTGCTCGAACCGGTTCTGCCAGGGCCGGGAAGTCGGAGTCGTACGAGATGAGAAATTCCGGGTTCGACATCTGGGCGACGAAGCCCGCGCGGACCCACTCGTATTCACAGATGTGATACAGCGCTCCGGTTCGCTCATCGACTGCGGAGCGCAGGAGATTGACCCGGTCAAGGTCCCCGGCTTCGCCAAGGACTTGCATGCACTGCGAAAGCACGTCGGAAACTTTCTCGGGGCATAACAGGAGCCGGCTGACCTCGGCGACTGAAGCCAGCACCTTCTCCCGGTTCACCAAGGCTGCATTGGCGGCGGTGAGTTCCGAGGCGCGTACGTCGGCAGCCTTTTGCCGCTCATCGGCCCAGACCTGAAGGTCCTTTTGACGCTGAACGGCCGCGGCAATCGCGTGAGCGGAAGCTTGCAAGACCGCCAATTTCGGGTCCAGTTCTACCGGACGATCAAAATCGAAGCAAAGCATTCCCGCGTACGCGCCTCCAACCATGATCGGCACAGCCGCGGTTGCCGCAATGCCAAGGTCGGCGATGAAGGCCCGAGCTGTTTCCGGAAACTCCGAAGAATCTTCGAACAGAACGGATTGGCCGACGTGCAGCAGGTGCAGTTTCGGACCTAAGAAGTCGTTGGGGATAAGGGATGAGTCATCCTGCAATTGGGGACCGGCTCCGGGCCCGGTCCACGCGTACGCCACGCGATGGCGCGCATTCTCGGCGTCTTCCCAGGCGAGCTGAGCCCGGCTTGCGCCGGCCACCTCCCCGATGATGCCAAGGGCGCGCGGAATTGCGCACACAACGTCGTTGCTCTCGATGAGTACCCGACTGGCATCCGCGACAGCGTGGAGAAGAGGGTCAGGGGCGCGAACCCGTTTTCGTTTGCGCGTTGCTCCTGGCATATGTTGTCAGCGTAGTGCACCGTCAAGCTGTCGCGAACGATCGTCAGTTCACGATGCTCGAAGCGGTTGCCATCCTGGACATCCGCTTGCATTGTCAGCAAGCTTGTCGCCGTTGGCGACGACGAACAGGAGAATTCGACTTGAATTACAGACTGATGGGCAGGAGTGGCTTGCGCGTCTCCGAGCTTTGCCTGGGAACGATGACCTTCGGCGAAGATTGGGGCTGGGGATCTTCACACCAGGAGAGCCGGCAAATCCTGGACTACTTCATGGAAGCCGGCGGGAATTTCATCGACACGGCCAACGTGTATACGAATGGCACAAGTGAAACGCTGCTCGGCGAATTTCTGGAGGGACAGCGCGATCGCGTGGTACTGGCGACGAAGTACACCAATGCCGCTCCGGGAGTGGATGCGAACGCCGCGGGCAATCACCGAAAAAGCATGATGCAGTCAGTCGAGGCGAGTTTGCGCCGGTTTCGAACCGACTACATCGACGTGTACTGGCTCCACATCTGGGATTTTTTGACGCCGATGGACGAGGTGATGCGCGCCTTCGACGACCTGGTTCGGCAAGGCAAGATCCTGTACTGCGGAATCTCTGATGCTCCGGCATGGGTGGTTTCGCGCGCCAACACGATAGCCGAGTTGCGTGGCTGGTCGCCGTTCATCGGGCTGCAGATCGAGTACAGCCTGGCGGAGCGAACGCCGGAGCGGGACTTGCTGCCGATGGCGCGCGCGCTCGAGCTTGCTGTAACGCCCTGGTCCCCGCTCGCTGGCGGCCTGCTTACGGGCAAGTACGCCCAGTCGAGTTCGGCAGACGGTCGTTTGTCGATCGAGGCGATGGCGGAGTTTGCGGGGCCTACGGACCAAAAGCGGAAGATTGCCGAGACGGTAAAGCGCATTGCCGACCAGAGAGGGTGTAGCGCGGCTCAGGTGGCGCTTGCCTGGCTAACGCAGCAGCCGGGGACCGTGATCCCGATCGTGGGCGCCCGGCGGCTATCTCAAGTCAAGGACAATCTGGCATGCCTGGAGGTACGGCTATCGCCCCAAGAGATGATGGCGCTGGATGAGGTGAGCAAGGTGGACTTGGGATTCCCACACGATTTCTACTCGAAGTCGATGGTGCGAGGACTGAGCTACGGCGGCATGTACGACCGCATCGAGCGTGTGCCTCGAGCATAGGTTTTCGCCGAATCACGACATTTCGTGACGAAGCACCGTGACACCAGGCCTTCAACCGGCCATGTACTTCGGCGTCACTCGCGTGACCGCATTACGGTGATGGAGATGCGCAAGCGTTGGCCACGGGCGCCAGGCTTTTGGGCGTTCTGACGATCCTGACACCGGGCGCCGAACTCGATTCAGCGAACCGGAAGAAGACAACGAGCGCGGGCCGGTGCTGGTGATGAGCACGTGACCGTGAAGGAGCAGGAACTCGAACACGAAGCGCGGAAGTATCAGATCGACGCTCAACGACCCATCGTAAAGCCTTACGCATCGCGTCTTGTTCGGCGGAGGTGAGTCACTCCGCCGACTTTACGCTCACGGAAATTCGTTATTTCACGAGGGAAGTGGCATCGAGCGCTCGGATTCGATGTGTGTCCGCAACGCACCGAGCAAGTTCCTCACGTGGTACTCCGGTTGCATACGTTCTTACTGCCCGACTAGCCGAAAGGAATTAGCACCCGAACACTTAGCATGTGGATTGTCAAACTTGCGCTCGATCGACCGTACACCTTTGTTGTTCTTGCGGTCCTGATTTCGCTGCTGGGCATTTATTCGGTTTCGAATACGCCCACCGACATTTTCCCGAAGATTGATATTCCGGTGGTCTCGATCATCTGGCGGTACGACGGCCTCCCCACGAACGAGATGGAGAAGCGCGTTACGACCTTCAGCGAGTTCGTTATGGCCACCGTGAATGACGTTCGGTCCATCGAGTCGCAAACGCTGAATGGCGTTTCCACCATCAAAGTCTATTTTCACCCGCAGGTGCGCATAGACGCGGCGATGGCCCAAGTCGTCTCGGCGGTTCAGGGTATTCGGTTCCGAATGCCGCCAGGGATCAATCCGCCATGGATATTAAGGTTCGGTGCGGATACGGTTCCCATCATCCAATTGGCGCTGAGCAGCAATACACTTTCCGAAGCGACGCTGTACGACTACGGAATCTTCCGAGTCCGCCAACAGCTTTCGACCGTTGCCGGAACACTGCTCCCTGCGCCTTACGGCGGCAAGTCACGGCAGATCATGGTGGACCTGGACAACGATGCCTTGATGTCGAAAGGCCTGAGTCCGATCGACGTCAGCAATGCCATCAACGCGCAAAACGTGACGCTGCCTTCGGGGACCGTGAAGATCGGGGCTCGGGATTATACGGTGAGCACGAACAGCAGCCCACTGGCGGTCGCAGAATTGAATGACATGCCCGTGCGGACGGTCAATGGGGCCATGGTGTACATCCGTGACGTGGGCAACGTTCGTGATGGCTATTCCGTGCAGCAGA
>DASQEG010000216.1:0-9234 GCA_035633775.1 Bryobacteraceae bacterium | reverse complement strand
CCGGACGAAGTCTTCGGACGAGAGGCGGTGCCCCATGCTCGTGATGAAGCTCACGTTGTCCTGGCTGGCTCCAGCCCAGTCCAGAATGGTTAGTCCTGAGCGGTCCTGAAGCGATGCAAAAAACTCTTCCAGGCCGTTGCTGCTGCGGACCCGCGGCTCGCCGGTGGGAGAATTTGAGGCGCCGGAGAGCGCAGCAGGACGGCTTGCGGGTGCTCCACCGCCCAGCAGGTTCTTGAGGCGTCCGAACAAGTCTCAGTGATCCTGTGTGTGAGACCCGGTTACTGGCCCGAGGCAGCAGTGGGTGCGGCTGCCTGCGGCAAGGGCTGCTGCGGCTCTTTGCGCTCCACGGGGCGCGCTGCCGGTTTGGGCTCGGTCTTGGTGATGTCGATGCTGCCCTTGAAGTAGGCTCCGTCTTCGATAACGATCCTGGCTGTCTTGATGTCGCCTACGAGTCGGGCATCTTTCCGAATATCGATTTTTTCAACGGCTTCAACGTTGCCGTGGATGGCACCAAGGACGACGATCTCGCGAGCCTTGATGCCGGCCTGCACCTTGCCATTGGGACCCACCGTGACGCGGTGCTCCGCTGCTTCCACGGTTCCCTCGACCTCGCCGTCAATCACCAGGTCTTCGCGGCTGAAGATCTGTCCCCTGATCGCGACAGCCTTGCCGATTGTCGCGGCCCCGCCGCTGGACACCGGCTGCTCATAGGAGCGCATCGGCATGTTCGACGAAGGCACCGGCGGGGGTGTAGTCGGCTGACTTCCGTGGGTAGGCGATGCAGCGGGTTTGGGCAGGCCTTCTTCGTCTTTGCGGCGGTTCCACATAGAAAACTCCTTGTTTCGGGGCTGCGCACGTCGCGCCCGACCCGTAAACCTCATACTATAAACCATCTCAACGTGGTAAGCCGTGATAAGCCGTTACCGTTCGCCCCGCGTTTGTGTCACTTCGACCCGCATCTGAGGCATCTTGACCCGGAGATACGGAATGGGCTACAGTCGAGTTTTCAATGTAACTAGATCTTAAAGAGCCCTCGGCTAACGAATGATCTTTTGTCTCAAACGGTTTTATCTTGCGCTTGGATGTAGTGGCCTGGCGCTCCTCACAGGCTGCGCAGTTCCCACCGCTCAACGGTTCGGAATGTCGTTCCTTCCGCCGGCTCCCCAGCCGGGTTCGACGCCGGAAGCGGTGGAAGCTCCACCGCTGGTAGCATCCAACAAATACCTCACCCAGACCTCCGCTTTCTTCAAACCTGATCTCAAGCTGCCTCCGCGACCATCTGCCATCGATGCCACATTGCGGCGTTCGGATGAACACTTCGCACGGGGCAAGCAGTTGTACGATGCTGGTGACCTTGCTGCCGCGCGAGCAGAGTTCGATGCTGCGGTAGACTTGCTGCTCGGAGCGCCTGAGAATGCGCCGGATCGTCACAAGATTGAAGCCCGGCTCGAGCAGTTAGTACCTGCCATCTACAAGTTCGATGTGAACCGACTCGGGGCGGGCGATCTCTCGGAGAACGCCGGATGGGACAAGACACCGCTGGAAGACATCCTCGAGTTGACCTTCCCGGTCGACCCGCAGTTGAAGCCGCGGGTGCAGGGGCAGCTTCAGGGCACCGTGTCACAACTGCCGCTCGAAATCAACGATGCGGTTCTCAGCTACATCAACTATTTCTCAGGTGAGCGTGGCCGCCGGACGCTGCTGGCCGGGTTGCGGCGTGCAGGACGCTACAAGCAGCTGATTCAGGGGATTCTTGCTGAAGAAGGTGTTCCGCAGGAGCTGATCTACCTGGCGCAGGCAGAATCCGGATTTCTGCCGCGTGCGGTATCTCACAAAGCCGCCGTCGGTATGTGGCAGTTCGTGCAGGCCCGCGGCCGGCAGTACGGCCTCACGCAGACCCGATACTCCGACGATCGTCTCGATCCGGAAAAGGCGACCCGGTCGGCGGCCCGTCACCTCCGCGATCTCTACAAGAAATTCGGTGACTGGTATCTGGCGATTGCCGGGTATAACTGTGGCGACGGCTGCGTGGAACGTGCCGTGCAGCGCACCGGGTATGCCGATTTCTGGGAACTCCGCAGCCGCAACGCAATCCCTCGTGAAACCACGAACTATGTGCCAATTATCGTGGCGATCACGATCATGCACAAGAACGCGAAGGACTACGGACTGGACGGCATCGAAGTGGATGCACCGCTCGAGTGGGAGAACCTGGACGTCGAAGCACCTACGCATCTCGCTCTCATTGCCGATGCGGTCGACAGGCCTGTGTCGGAGATCCGTGATCTGAACCCCGCGCTGCTGTCCGGCGTCGCTCCGACGGGGTACCAGGTGCATGTACCCGCAGGCACGAAGACTCAGGCGCTGGCGACGCTGGCCTCGATACCAGCCGAGAAGCGCGCCTCGTGGCGAATTCACAGATTCGACGCATCGGAAAGTCTGGACGCAATCGCTCGGCGTTATCGAATGAGCGTGCAGGCCATTCGTACAGCAAACGGCGGGTCCGACCCTGACGCGGGTGATGTTCTCATCATTCCAACAGCGAGCGAAGTCGAGCGTTCGGTTCGTGCGAGATCCATCGAAAGTGCGCCCGCGAGCCCCAGCTCGCGTGCAGGCCGGTCGAAAAAGGCCTCGGGCACGAAGGCGAGAAGTTCGACCACTGCGTCATACCGCAGCCCCGCCAGGCGCGCTCGAGGCGTGCAGCGAGCATCGGTCCGCTAGCCTTCGCTTCAAAACCATTTCTTAGCACCCGTGTAAAATCCAGCTTGCGGTGCGTCTAAAACGAGTTATGCTATTGCGTGAGTAAGCCGCACAGGAGGCACACTGGATGAGCGAAACTCTCAAGCTGACTCGCAAGGACGATGACATGGACGACTTCAGCTACGAAGACGAGCACGTAGAACTCGAGTCTGAACTCGGCGAATACGGCGGGAACGACGACGACATCGGAGTCAACGTCCAAAGTGACGCCAAGCCGTCCCGAACCGGAACGGCGGCGAGCGCGGACGAGGATGAAGACGAGGACCTGGACGACGAGGATGATGAGGACCTCGATGAAGCGGACGTAAGCGGCGAGGAAGACGACGAAGCTGAAGACGAGGATGACGCTGCGGAGTCGGACGACGAGGAAGACGACGATGCTGAGTCCGCTGACGATGACGAGGACGACGAAGAAGAGTCAGCAGAGGACGAGGAAGACTCGGACGCCGAAGATGAGGACGAGGACGCTGAAGCTAGCGTAGGCTCGTCTTCGGGGGCTGCACGCAAATCCGCCGGCCGTAAACAGAGTGCCAAAAAGACGGCCGCAAAGAAGTCTGTTGCGAAGAAAAGCGCCGCGACGAAATCCGGCGGCATGAAGAAGACCGCAGCGAAGAAGGGTGCGGCAAAGAAGTCTGCAGTCAAGAAGGCTGCAGGCGGAAGATCGGGCGGAGCGAAGAAGGCGGCCGCGAAGAAGACTGCAACAAAGAAAACCGCAGCCACCAACACTGCAGGCAGGAAGGCTGCTGCGAAGAAGGGCGCGACGAGGAAGGCTGCGAAGAAGGCTGCAAAGCGTTCCGGGCGTCGCTAAAGAGACCCTACTCCGTGCGCAGGCCGCAACCTCTATCCGGGTGCGGCCTGCTTAACGATCAGCTGTTCACAACAATACGGCAGCGTTCGAATAACTCCAGAAGCGCCTCCGCATGCTCTTCGGGGCTGCGGGACGACTTTGGTGTTGCACCATAACCGGCACCTGCTCCACCTTTTCCGTAACCTGTGCTCACCGCGATAAACTTCATCAGCTCCAGCGCAACTTCGTCTTTGCTGCGCGCTGGTGGTGTCGGGGGTACTGCCGCTGGTTCATCGGCCATCGTTTCGAATCTCCTTCTTTTGAGTATGTACTGTCACTATCGCAGGGCTACGCTGTAAGGAATGCCCGCGACAGCGGTCCGCCTGCTCCGGAAGATGCGGGGCGGCGCTCAGGCTCAACTCATGGAAGCCGATGACGGCCACTTCTATGTCGTCAAGTTTCGCAGTAATCCCCAGGGCAGGCGCATCCTTCTGAATGAGTGGTTTGGCACATACATTCTGCGACATCTTGGGATCGCCTGCCCCGAGGTAAATGCGATCCGCCTTACGCCGGAGTTCCTCGAATCGAATCCGGAGGCCGCCATCCAGCTTGGCCCCGAAACTCTCCGCCCGGACCCGGGCTGGCATTTCGGATCGCGCTACCCTGGCCACCCGGACCGCGTCGCGGTGTATGACTTCGTGCCTGACACTCTGCTGGACAAAGTGGAGAATGTCCGCGAGTTCGGAGGCATGCTGATCGTCGACAAGTGGGCCTGCAACGCAGACGCCCGCCAATCCGTGTTCCTGAGGGCCCGCGTGAGCGAGTATGCGCCTTCGATGGGCATGCACCCGCGCCGCGTTGGCTTTGTCGCACTCATGATCGACCACGGATACCTCTTCAACGGACCGCACTGGGAATGCATGGACGCCCCTGTAGCCGGACTCTACTTTCGGCCGATGGTGTACCGAGGGCTGCGCAGCTTCGATGACCTGCAGCCGTGGTTCGATCGGGTAGTGAACTTTCCCGAAGATGTTATCGACGACGCACTTCGTCAGGTGCCGTCTGAGTGGCTCGCCGAGGATGAGGATCCACTGCAGCATCTTCTCGGAACTCTGATGGTCCGGCGCGGCCGCGTGGAGAAACTGCTGCGCGATGCGTTCCGTTCCCGTTCCGGGCACTTCCCTGACTGGGCAGAGCGTTAGAATCAGGTTGGTGATCCACCGTTTCGTCCTCCATAACGACGCGATTCTAGACTCGACACAGCCGTGTCTGAGCCCTGGGCAGGCCGGGTTGCTGGCGGGATGGGGCGTCTTTTCCACGCTGCGGGTGAATCGCGGTGTTCTGTTTGCTTGGGACCGGCACTACGCGCGGATGAAACGTGACGCCGAAAATCTGCGGGTGCCGTTCCCTGATGATGCGGGCTGGATGGAGCAGCAGCTGCTGAAGGTCGTGGAAGCGAACGGGGCGAACGAGGCCACGCTTCGTGTAGTGGTCGTGAACAATGGCGGCAGCGCCTGGGCCGGACCCTCGGAGCGGAGGTTCGATCTGCTGGCGCTCACGACAGGCTTAACGGACTGGGGGACGGACGTGCGGCTCGGAGTGGTTCACAACGCGCGTCTCTCGACCGGGCGCTTCAGTGGCGCCAAGACGACATCGTGGGCGTGGAATCTGGTCTGGCACAACGATGCGCACGAAGCGGGATTCGACGAGGTGGTCCTGCTCAACGAACACGGAGAGGTAGCCGAGTGCACATCCGCTAACATCTTCGTCGTTCGCGGTCATGACGTCCTCACGCCGCCGTTAAGCGCGGGATGCCTGCCCGGCGTTACTCGGGAGTTGCTGCTCAGTCAGGTCCGAATCCCGGACGTGCGCGTCCAGGAAGCGACGCTGACGCCGCCCGATCTCGAATCGGCGGACGAGGTGTTCATCACGTCGACCACACGCGACTGCCTGCCCGTGGCTGCCATCGGTGCGATCGCCACAAAGGGCGGACATGAGATCTGTGACCAGCTTCGCGCGGCGTTATCGGCATGGCGTTCAGCGTGGGTCGACGCACGGCTCAATGCGCCTGCGTTCAGCCGGTAAACAGGAGCCGACACTCTGCTCGCTTTTCTCCAGTGTCCTGGATGTGGTTCAAGAAACGTTCGCCGCGCGGCGACCCGGCGCACCGGGGAGCGGCTGGCCGAGTACGTCGGGCTGGCATGGGTTCGATGCCGCGACTGTCGTCAACGATTTCGCGTCCAACTCTGGAGCCTGAGGCGACTGATCTACTGTTCGTGCCCGCTTTGTTACCGCCAGCAATTGAGTGGGTGGAACCGGACGAACTATCGCGTGCCGCTGCTTCAGAGGATCGCTCTCGCGCTTGGCGCCCGCCCGCGACGTTGTTCATCGTGCCGGTGCAACTTTGTCAGTTTTCGGCCGGTGTGGAAGCAGGATGACATCACGCTGTCGAAGGTGTAGGCGCAGGCCCAAATGCAGTGGACGTCCGGGAGGTAGAAAGAGGAGACAAGCACGGTATTCTCCGTGCTGCGCGAAGCTGGGTCCTTCAGACGGCCTTTCACTCGACCGCGATGACTGATCCTCTCAGATCCACCTTCGCGGTGTCACTGCTCCCGGCCTGCCTCTACGGGCTGCAGAAGATCTTTCGGATTCGCCGGTTCTTTGGCTAACGGACAAACTACTTGAATAACAAACCGTCACGCCAGTGCCGCTGCTACGCCCTCGCATCTTCTGACTCAGCGTTTTCCCACCCCGCCGCTCCTCATTCTGGCCCGTCATCGGGGCCCGACGACTCAGCACGGCGAAGTAGTTCCGCGCCAACAGCTTACCAGGCTATTCCTGGCTCCCGGTTCCTTCAACCCCCCGGAACCAGAATCAGCTTGCGCCTGTTTGTTCCAGCGGTCAATCAAAAACTGGTTTGAGAGCCTAAGATTTTCACAGGTTTCTTTGCCCGCACCTTCAGTGACTTGCACGGGAGTGTTTGAGGAAATCCGGTGGATAAAACGGGGGCGCTCTGTCCTGTTGCAAGTTTTAGCAACAAAAGCTTTCACGGCACCAGCTTCAGAAGCATGCCTCCGTCGGTCGCGACCCACAGGCCCGCCGCACCGCCGTACGCCAACGTTGCACGATGCCCAAGAGCGCGGTAGTCAACGTCGATATCACGCCAGAGTTCCATGTCGGCGGTGGTCTCCATCACTCGTACCTTTCCCGGTACCGGCGTGCGCGCCAGTAGCCCCGAAGGCCTGAAACCTGCGGCCAGAGTACGGCCGTCCGGGAGAACAACCACGTCCGTGACCGCGAAGTCTTTCATCCGGAGTACCCGGTCGTTAGCCCCGGTCTTCAGGTTGATACGGTAGACCTCCGAGGGAAAGTTGAAGTATCGGTCAAATTCGACAACCGCCACGGCGAACTGTAGCTGACCGTGGCCGTCCAACTCGGACAACCTGCCGAACATTGATGTCGTTGAAGTCTTCCATGTCTCGCCCCCATCGGTCGTCTGGAGGACTACGGAGAGCGTCGGAGACTCGCGGCGACCGGTAGGATCGGCATCCAGCCAGATAGGCACTTCCTCCGGCTCTAAGCGCTCAGAGCGCCCGGTGATCAGACCGTGCTTGCCGTCAAAAAAGACGATGTCGTGGAACACTGTCCGATTCTCGGAACTCTTCACGTCTTGAAGGGCAGCGATAGGCGTCCAGGTCTTACCACCGTCGCGCGTCTCGACGATCTTCCTTCGCGCACCAATGGCCCAGCCCCGCTGCAGGGAGTTAAACCACACACGCGTGATGAACTTCTCTCTGCTGATGCGTTTCCAGTCAGTGCCTGACTCCGCGGAGATGTAGATGCCCTTGTTGGTGACCAGCCAGCACGACGAGTCTTTGAGGCAGTACATGGAATACGGCTCAGCAGGCAGGGCAGATCGCGTCCAGGACTGGCCTCCATCGGTGGTGACCATCGCCAGAGGCTGTCGGCTGCTGCCCTTCTGGAGCGTCCCTATCGCGAGGCCGCGGCGCGGAGAGACGAAGCTGATCTGGCGAAACTCGAGCTGCTCGCCTTCTTCGTCGTGGAAGAACTTCAACTCCAGCCGGCCGGCAAGGGCAGCAGTGCAGGTGATCAGCAACCATGCGGCAAGGCGCAGGTGCGTCATATCGTCGCGGGAGCCATCTCGCTGCGTCGTATATCCGCGTTGCGGTCCAGGAAGATCATGCACCCAAGCAACTCACCGATGGTCGTGATCATCTCCAGTTCGCTGCCGCTGTGAGTATGAGCTGCACGGTGCTGAACATTGATAACGCCGACGACCCGGTTGCGGGCGATGATCGGCGCCGACAGGAACGCTTCGAACGTGTCTTCCGGCAGGTCCTTGAAGTACTTGAACCGCGCATCCGCATAGGCTTCACGAGAGATCGCCAGCAGGCGCCGCTCACGCGCCACCCATCCGGTCAGCCCTTCTTCGAGCGTGAGGGCAACCTTGCCGACAGTCTCAACCGTATCCGCACTGCATGCCGACAACTCCAGCTTGTTGCCGCGCAACAGGTAGATCAGGCAGGAGTCGCTGTACATTAAATCTGTGATGAGTGTGACTACCGAGCGAAGCGCTTCGCTCAAACGGAAGTCGCGGGACACCAGACGGCTGATCCGCTGCAGCAATCGTAATTGCTGCTCTGTCTGTTCCAGCCGGGCCTCAACTTCCCTCAAACGATGGGACACGTCTGTATTATCCCCCTTGCAGTGCCCAGAGCACCTCGTGGGAAAATTGGGCGTGCCAATTGAGGGACATCTGCAGGCCGGGATCCCTGTTCCGGACGCACTGCCGGCGGACGTGATTGTCAGCCCGGACACCCGCCGGGAGAACCGAATCCCACCGGGGCAGTCTCGTACTCCCAAGTGGCCCGTACTCGACGCGTCCGGAACGCCGCGTCTCGACCTTGCGAACTGGCGTTTCAGCCTTGAAGGACTCGTCCGCAAGCCCGTCATCTTTAGTCTTGACGAGTTCTTCCAGTTGCCCCGAGCCAGGGTCTTCGCTGACTTTCACTGCGTCACACGATGGTCTCGACTCGGGAACTTGTGGGAAGGTGTTTCAACCAGGCACTTGGTGGAACTCGCGGGCGGCCTTCTGCCCGAAGCTCGCTTCGTGCTCGCGCACGGCTACGACTACGGCTGGACGACCAACCTGCCCGTCGAGCAGTTCCTTGCTGAAGACGCGCTTGTCGCGACTCTTCACGACGGCGAGTTGCTCACGCCGGATCACGGCGGGCCGGCTCGCCTGATCGTTCCCAGGTTGTACGCCTGGAAGAGTGCAAAATGGCTGCGGTCGCTGGAGTTTGCGGCGCAGGACCGTGCTGGTTTCTGGGAACGGAACGGATATCACATGCATGGCGATCCCTGGGCCGAGGAGCGTTACCGGTGGTGAAGCAGCGCCACGACACACATCATCACCTGCTGGGCAAGCGGCGGCTTGGTCGCCGAACCCTGCTCGCCACCGGCGGTGTCGGGATAGCTGGCGCAGGCGCCCTCCTCTATCAGGCGGCCCCGGGATTCTGGCGACAGTACACGCAGGAGTTCAAGCGCCCTGTTGCTCCGCCGCCGCATGTGCCTGACCCGAGTGCCTGGCCCGACCAGGGGTTGTTTGCCGCGTGGCTGGGACACTGCTCTGTGATGCTGAAGCTGGATGGCTTCACGGTCCTTAC
>DASQEG010000215.1:0-9332 GCA_035633775.1 Bryobacteraceae bacterium | reverse complement strand
GGTCGAACCGGTGATGATTCGATGGACAGCGGCCGTTCTGATAGCCGTTCTGGTAACGGCCGTTTTCGCCACCGCCGTCGCATTCTGGCTACAAACCTGGGCACAGGCCCGAACCACACCTACCCGGGCCGCACTCATTTTTTCGCTCGAGCCGGTCTTCGCATGGGTTACTTCGTGGTTGGCCGAAGGAGAAACCCTTACGCCGCGAGCGATCACGGGAGCATTTTGCATTCTGGGAGGCATTCTGCTCGTTGAACTGAAACCGCGGCGAGCCGGTTAACATCTCAGTCGCAGGCGGGGTTCCTCCGCCTGCCCCCTGCGTTCTCTATAATGAGGGTCGGAAAGGTCGCTCAATGAGTTTGCTCGATAAGGTGCGGCGGCAGAAACTGCTTTCGCTCACACTTCTGCTGGTTACGCTCTCGGTCGGGATCGTGATCGGCACCCTGATCAGCACTGGTGTCAGTGCAGCGAAGGATCAGCCTGTCGCACCGGATGCGACGCCGTTGATGGTACCTCCGGTGGGCAAAATGCCCCCGAATCAGTTTGTTGAGTTGGCGAAGCGAATGGAAGGCTCGGTCGTTAACATCAGCACCGAGTACTCGCAGCGTCCGCCCCGGGGCAACCGGCGCGGAGCACCGCAGGAGGAACAGGAGGGGGACGAAGAAGAAGGCCTCGACCTCTTTCGGCGTTTCTTTCGCCAGGGTCCAGGTGCTGAGGGCGGTCCCGAAAGGACTCCGCGCGGCTTTCGGCGCAGCGCCACCGGCTCCGGATTCATCGTCGACAAGAACGGGTACATCATCACCAACCATCACGTGATCGAGAAGGCGGATCAGATCCGGGTGAAGATCCCGAACGACACCACGCTCTATAAAGCGAAGCTGATCGGCCACGACGAAGAGACCGACCTCGCGGTCATCAAAATCGACGCCCGGCGCGCGCTCCCGGTCGCACGCATCGGCAACTCCGACGCCGTGCAGGTTGGAGACTGGGCCATTGCGATCGGCTCTCCGTTCGGCCTCGAGGCAACCGTGACAGCCGGTATCGTCAGTGCTACGGGTCGTGACATCGACGGCGCACAGCAGTTTCAGCATTTCATCCAGACCGACGCGGCCATCAACCCAGGCAACAGCGGCGGCCCTCTGCTAAACATCAACGGCGAAGTGATTGGCATCAACACCGCAATCGCGACACAGAGCGGCGGCTATCAGGGTGTCGGCTTCGCGCTGCCCGTCAACATGGCAGCCGTGGTTTACAACTCGGTCATCAAAACTGGCCGGATGTCGCGCGGTTCAATCGGCATCACTTTCCGCAAGTACGATGAGCAGGTGCTGAAGGGACTGGGGCTCAAGGAAGGCGTGATTGTTGAGTCCGTCAACAAAGGCGGTCCGGCAGAGACGGCGGGAATGAAGGCCGAGGACGTGATCGTTGCGCTGAACGGCAAAGCCGTGAAGGACGGTGACGATCTTGTGGAGCGCGTTTCGAGCACCCCTGTGGGCCAGCAGTTGACCGTAACGGTGGACCGCGGAGGCAAGCGCCTCGATCTGCGGGTGGCAGTCGGCGATCGTGAGGAGCAGCGTGCGGCTTCTGACGGCCTCCGGGTGCCTCGGCGCGAAGAGGTCGAACCGGAGAAGCCCGAGCCGTCGGGCGCCAAGTTCGGGCTCCGCATTCGGCCGGCCAACGACAGTGAGCGCGAGGCGGCCGGTGTCGAGAAAGGCGTCGTGGTCACCACGGTGGAAGACGGCAGTTTCGCCGAAGAAATCGGTCTGCAGGAACGGGACGTGCTCGTTTCCATCAACCGGCAGGCCGTGGGTTCGATCGAAGACGTTCGTGCCGTACAGGGCCGCCTGAAGCCCGGCGATGCTGTGGCTTTCCGGGTAATGCGGCCGTCGCCTTTCGGCGGCAGGCAGGAAGCACGGCAGTACGTGGGCACTTACGTGGCAGGAACCCTGCCCTCGAACTAGCTTTTGCCAGGAGCCGGACCGTAACAAGTCCGGCTTCATTGAGGTTGGGTTAAAATGAGGGCTTGAGCAATCGGAATCTCTCGATCACGGTCCTGATGCTCGGCGTCCTGCTTGGGACCGCACTGAAAGGTGAAAGCCGTTCGCGGAAAGCTCCCACACGGAAGGCTGCTGCCGTTTCGGGGTCGACTGGCGGCGGCGCTAAAGCCAGAGCGTCGAGCGGCAGGAAGTCAGCGCGATCCGGTTCGAAGCGCACCCGGAACACGACCGTCGCCCACGGCTCCGGGCCGGCACGGCAGCAGCAGCCGACACCTGACAGGTTCATGGTTATCCAGCAGGCGCTGACCGACAAGGGCTACTATACGGGTCCGGTGGACGGTGTCTGGTCAGGCGACTGCGTCGATGCGCTAAAGCGCTTCCAGGCAGACCAGAACCTTAGCCCTGACGGCAAGCTTGGATCCCTGTCACTCATTGCACTCGGGCTCGGCCCCAGGCGCGAACCTCTTCCCCAGCAGTTCTTATCCAAACCTGAGCCGTCGAACTGAACGGCCGGCGGTCGCACGCCCGTGCACCGCAGCGGAGGCATGTCGATGGTCATCGGAGTACCTCGGGAAGTCAAAGACCATGAGGCGCGAGTCGGCCTCGTTCCCTCAGGCGTCGAGCCCCTCGTTGACGGTGGACATCAGGTTCTTGTTCAGTCCGGAGCCGGTATAAGCAGCGGGCTCACAGATGGCGACTATGAGGAGTTTGGTGCGGTGATCGTGCCGTCCGCCGCTGATGTGTGGGGCCGCGCCGATCTGGTGGTCAAGGTGAAGGAGCCGCAGCCTTCCGAGTATGAATATCTTCGTCCCGGCCTGCTGCTGTTCACGTACCTGCATCTGGCTCCCCTGCCCGAGCTGACGCAGCGTCTTGTCTCGGCTCAGGTGAACGCCGTCGCCTACGAGACCATACGTGAAAAGGACGGCACGTTGCCGCTGCTGACGCCAATGAGCGAGGTAGCCGGCAGAATGGCCGTGCAGGTCGGAGCACAATACCTTGAGGCGCCCACAGGCGGACGCGGGATCCTGCTCGGCGGCATTCCAGGCGTTGCGCCTGCGAACGTCGTGATCATCGGTGGCGGAGTAGTCGGCCACAACGCATGCCGTATGGCAGTCGGCCTTGGCGCGAATGTTACGATCATCGACCGCAATCTGGAGCGGCTCCGGCACCTCGACGATATCTACGGCAATACGGTGCTGACCCTGGCCTCAAACATTCTCACGATCCGCGAGAGCGTGCGCTCGGCCGACTTGGTCATAGGGGCGGTGCTGATACCAGGAGCTTCAGCGCCGAGGCTGGTCCGCCGGGACATGATTCGCAGCATGAAGCGCGGAGCGGTGGTGGTGGATGTCGCGATCGATCAGGGCGGCTGCTTCGAAACCTCGCGCCCGACCACGCACACTGACCCTACATACTTCGTCGATGATGTTCTGCACTACTGCGTGTCGAACATGCCGGCAGCTGTGCCGCACACCTCTACTTTTGGCCTTACCAACGCGACGTTCCCATACTTATTGCAGCTCGCAAGCCGCGGCCTTGAGCAGGCGTGCGAGGCCAGTCCGGCCTTGTGCGAAGGCGTGAACACGTATCGCGGTCACATCACCTACCCTGCCGTAGGTGAGTCGCAGAACCGTCCCTGGAAAGAGTTCTCGGCGGTGGTTTGATGGACAAATCTCACAAGCGTCCGCAATGAACTGTTCACGATTCACTCGTATCTGAGAGCCTGAACCGGGTCAACAGCCGTCGCACGACGCGCGGGAATCCACGCGGCCATCGCCGCAACCACAACCAGCCCGGCCGAAGCGGTCGCAATCGTGAGCGGGTCGGTTGCTTTAATCCCGAATAGCAGGCCTTCTGCATATCTGGTGAGCGCTGTGGCCGCGGCACATCCGAGTGTGATCCCGATCAGCACAAGCGCAATACTCTGCCGCGTCACAAGCCAGACAACGCTACCCTGAGATGCACCGAGGGCAACACGGACGCCGATCTCGGCAGTTCTGCGAACCACTCCATACGAGAGCATTCCGTACAGTCCGACCGCTGCGAGCACCAGTGCAACGGCTCCGAAGAACGCACTCAGCAGGGCCAGAAGGCGCTCATACGTGATTGTGTTCTCGATCTCATCAGCGAGGGTTCGCACCGTTACAGGGACGGATGGATCGAGCGAGCGTACAGTGCGACGGACCTCCTCATGCAAGGTCATGAGCTGACCTTTCGTGCGTACGAGCATGTTGAGACTTTCCCCGCTTTGCGGGTCCTGTGCCAGCGGAAAGTACGCCGCCTGCCGGACGGGGGAGCGCAGGTCTCGGAAAGACACGTCGGCGACAACGCCGACGATCTGCATACCTCGCAGCTTGTAGCTCGGCGGTAATGCAATAATTCGACCCACGGCGTCTCCGTCTGGAAAGAATCTGCGAGCAAAACTCTCGTTGACGATTGCAACCGAAGTCGACGCGAGCGTATCGGTATTCGCAAACTCTCTCCCGCGGAGAAGCCGGATGCCCATGGTGGCGAAGTATGCCGGGGCAACACGTTCGAAGTAGGTCTTCATGTCCTCGGCCGGCGCAGGACGATAACCCTCCACCTGGATCGGATCCCACCAGCAGCAGCCTTGTATCGGCGTGGCACCCGAGGCGCTGACCGATTCTACTCCCGGAAGCAAGGCCAAGCGGGCCGCAACCTCACCATAGAAACGACGGACCGATTCATCCTTAAGACCCGCGCGAAGGGGTTGCACTTCAGCGATTAACACGCGGTCAGCATCGAATCCGGGATTCTTCAGGGCAAGATTGCTGAAGGTACGCAGGAACAGGGCGGCTGCGAACGTGAGCAGCACGGAGAGCGAGACCTGGGTCACGAGCAGCGCGCGGCTCCACGTCTGCGAGCCGGTTACCTGGTGCGACTTTCCCCTGAGCGCCGGCTGCAGCGATGAGCGCAGGGAGCTAACCATAGGCGCGAGGCCGAACAGGGCTGTTGTGACGACAACAAGCAGAGCGCTGTAGAAAAGGACGCTGGAGTTAACTCCTACGCGAAGTGTGACCGGATCGGCAGACGACGAGATCAACGCCACCAGCAACCCGCTGCTCCAGTGGGCAAACAGGAACCCCACGGCGGCCCCCGCGACTGCCAGGAGGATGTTTTCCGTAAGTAGTTGACGGAGGAGTCGCCCGCCCGAAGCACCGACCGCTGCACGCAAACTGATCTCGCGCTGTCGTGCGAGTGCTCGGGCAAGGAGGAGATTAGCGAGGTTGACACACGCAATCAGCAGCACAACTGCGACGACACCAAACAGGATCCTGAGTGGTTTGTCGAACTCGCGACGAAGGTCTGAGATTCCGCTGGCCGCCGGACGCAGCTGTCCCTGAAACTTGCTGCACCAGTACATGGCCTTGCCGTCGGCTGGGCCCGTTTCGTCGACCATCGAACGCCACAATGGCGGGAACGCAGCGCTGGCTTGTGGCATAGTTACGAGCAGCGGAAGCCATGTCATATTGCGCTGTGACATGGCTGTGTTATCGGGAGCGAGTAGACAGTCCGCGGCAAAAGGTATGTACAGGTCCGCGGCCTTTCCGACCTCTGCTCCCATGAAGCCGTCCGGCATGACACCAACGACTGTGAATCGAATGCGACCGAGACGGACTCCCGCCCAACAACTGCGGGATCGGCCTTGAACCGCGATTTCCACCAGCCGTAACTGAGAACGACGACGGCCGGCTCTCTGCTCTCGTCGCCGAGGGTCCGGCCCACCAAAGCTGATGCGCCCAGGCCCGTGAAGTAGTCCTCCGAGACCTTGTCTACGGACACCCACTCCATCAAGTCGCCTTGCCCCGCCCAAATCCGCGCAAATCGCCATGTGAACACGTGAGAGAAGATGGGCGCGTTCGCTCGCAACCACTGGTATGAGGGATAGGAGAATGAGCCCTGCACGCCCTTTCCATCCGTACCTACAATCTGAATAAGTCGTCCCGGCTCACGGACGGGCAGCTCTCGAAGCACGATTGCTTCGAGTAAGCTGAACACGGCCGTGTTCGCTCCAATGCCCAACGCCAGCGAAAGAAGGGCAACGGCAGCAAATCCCGGATTTGCGGCCAAAAGCCGCAGGGCGTAACGGATGTCGTAGAAGCAATCCTCGACCCATCTCGTACGCCGCTGGTCCCTGCACGCTTCATCGAACTGGGCCAGCCCACAGAAACGTCGTAGCGCCTCAGTTCGCGCATCTTCAGGCGGAGTGCCGCGCGCGATGAGCTGGTTCGTAAGCTCATCGACGTGGAACGCCATCTCGTCATCCATCTCGCGCTCTAAACGGTCCCGGCGGAGCAGCGAGCGGAAACGCAGCCTTACGCGATCGGCCCAGCGCATCATGCCATCTCCAGAACAAGACCTATGGCCTGCGACAGGCGCTGCCAGTTCGCAAGTGCCCGGGCGTACTGCCGTTTGCCCGCCGGCGTCATGGCGTAGTACTTGGCACGCCTGCGATTCTCGGTTTCACGCCACTCCGACTCTATCCAGCCTTGCTGCTCGATCCGGTGTAGCGCTTGATATAGGGATCCCTGCTGGATCTGCAACGCCTCGTGCGAGACCTGCTCTACCCGTTCTGCGATACCCCACCCATGCATTGGTTCGATGGATAGCGTCTTAAGAACCAGAAGATCCAGCGTGCCCTGGATCAGATCAGATGGCTTGCCGATTCTGCGTCTCCTGTCGATTATCTACAATACGGCGGCTATTGGAGATAGTCAAGGGGAGTTTTTCGCGTAAAACCAGTACGCTACCGCATGGTGAAAGACCAGGCGAACCCGTCAACGATGGCTGGTGAGCTATTCGCGCTAGCGTCGCTGTTCGGAGTTCGCGCGGCGCGGCTTGCTCCGAACGCCCGGACGGCTACGCTGGATTAGCCTGAAGACGTACATCAGCGCGATCGATGCGATCACAACCCACGACACGGTTCCGAGCACGCCGTCAATGTTGTTGTAGTTCTGCCCGAGGAGGTGCCCGGCGACGGTCAAAGCAGAGGTCCACAGGACGGTTCCGAGAATCGTGGGCGCGAGGAACTGCCGCATCGGCATTTCGCTGAAGCCTGCGGGCAGGGAGATCCATGTCCTGAGCCCCGGTATCAGGCGGCAGACGAACACTGCCCAGATGCCGCGACGGTGGAACCACTCAGCGGCACTGTCGATGTCGTCTCCGTCGAGAGTCAGCCACTTGCCCCGACGATCTGCCCAGTCGCGCAGCCGCTTCTCACCGATGTGTCGCCCCAGCCAGTACCAGGCGATGGTGCCCAACACCGAACCGGCCGAGCCGGCCGCGATCGCTCCCACAAGTCCGAACCTTCCTTGTGCTGCATGATAGCCGGCAAGTGGCATGACCAGTTCAGAAGGAATCGGGGGGAAGATGTTTTCAAGCAGCGTTAGCAGGAATACGCCGACGTATCCAAGCTTCGCAACGATCTCAACGATCCATTCACCCATGTCTGACCTGTGACGCGGTAGGGCCCGATAAGCTACGAGTTTCAGCGTACCCCGACGGCTGCCGCCTCCGGCGAATTCGTCAGGCCGCGAGCTATTCGAGTCGGAGCACTGCGGCAGGGTTTGTGCCGGCGGCCCGCCAGGCCGGGATGAAGCACGCCAATGCTCCCACGAACAGCAGCGCGAGGCTCACGCCGGTGATTGTCAGCGGATCCGCCGGCTGAACCCCGAACAGCAGACCGCGGATTGCCTGGCTGAAAAGGAGAGCAAACGCGACGCCCGCTGCGAGACCAATCACCACCGGCAACATGCCCTGCCCGATCACTAACCCAAGCAAACGCGAAGGGCGCGCGCCCAGTGCGATTCGAATGCCAATCTCACTGCGCCGGCGGGCTACAGAGTAATTGAGAACGCCATAAATGCCGAGGCAGGTGACGAGCAGTGCCGCCCCGGCAAACAGGGCAACAACTGTCAACTGGAGTTTCCGCACGGCCACCGAGCGCCCGACTTCCTGTTGCAACGTCGCGACGGTCCGGATCGGCATCTGCGGATCCTCGTTTCGAAGGGCGGCCCGAACTGCTCCCGCGGCACTCTGCGGATCGCCGGACGTGCGGACGACCAGAGCAACGCCATTCGGTACGCGCTGCCACCAGGGGTAGTAAGCAGTCGGAGGCGGGTCGCTGTGGAGCACGGCACGTACATCGGCAACGATTCCGACAAGAGTCTTCGGCAGGTTGTCTTCCCCGATGAAGCGTCTGCCGATTGGATTCGCTTCGCCTGGCCACAGGAGCTTCGCAGCCTTTTCAGAGAGAACGGCGACGCTGCGCGCCCGGTCGATGTCATCGAAAGTACGGCCTTGCCGAACTGCGATGTTCATCGTTCGAAAGTACTCGGGGCTGGCGTAACGGTTGTTGACGGGGTGGCGGCGACTACCCTCGGCCTCCAGGTAGATCGGATCCAAGAACGTTTCCCCGCGCGTCGGCAGCGCAGTGATGAAGCCAGAGGCTTCGATGCCTGGAATCGCACTGAGCCTGGCGAGCACACGTTCGAAGAACCTTGCGCGGTTGGCTGGCTCTGCATAGCCGCTGCCTGCGAGGCTGAGATCCGCGGTGAGAACGCGATCGACATCGAATCCCTTATCAACGTGGATTAAACGTGTGAAGCTGGTTCCGAGGAGCCCGGCTATGATCAGCAACGCCGCGCTCAGGCCAACCTCGACACTGATGATTGCTTCACGAATCCGCAGGCCGCCCCGTCCTTCGGTGACCTGGTGACTTTGCGCCCGCAGCGCTTGCTGGGGATCGTTGCGAGTCAGCCGCCACGCAGGCAGCGCGCCGAAGATAAAGCCCGTAACGAGAGTGAGCCCGACGGCGAAGGCGAGAACCGTAAGGTCAAGCCGGACCTCGTCCAGCCTCGGAATGTCGAGCGTTGTGGTGGTCAGGAGCGCTTGAAGGCTCCAGTTTGCGAGGACCACGCCGACAACGCCGCCCATCATGGCTATCAACAAACTTTCCGTCAGCAGCATGCGAAATTGCCGGACGCGGCTCGCGCCGAGAGCGGTACGAATGGCGGCCTCTCTGCTGCGCGATGCCATTCGTGACAGCAGAAGGTTTGCCAGATTGATGCAGACGATCAGGAGCACTGAAGCGACAGCAGCCGCGAGCATCCATAGACCCGATCGCGCCCGGCCGGTGACGGATTCGTGTGCAGGGGTGAGCGCTGCCCTCAGTTCAACCTTAGACCCGCTTAGGGCTGGAAATCGAGCCTGGACCACGTTCATTTCCGCGATGGCCTGGTCACGGGTTGCGCCGCGTCGCAGGCGGACGACAGCGGTGTAGTTGAAGTTGCCCATCCACCGTCCTTGCTCTCG
>DASQEG010000214.1:0-2089 GCA_035633775.1 Bryobacteraceae bacterium | reverse complement strand
TGGACATCAAGGCCGCCGACGCGCTGGGCAATTCGCTGCGGTCGAACACGTTCGCGTTCCACAGGAGCATGAACCGCGTGGGCAAGCCGGTGGACCCCACCGAGTGGCGCATGTCACCACCCACGGTTAACGCCTACTACTCGCCTCTGGAGAACAACATCAACTTCCCGGCTGGGATCCTGCAGCCGCCATTCTTCGACATGAAGGTGGACGATGCGGTCAACTCCGGCGGTATCGGCGCCGTGATAGGGCATGAGATTACGCACGGCTTCGACGATTCGGGGCGCCGGTTCGACGCGCAGGGCAACATGTCGGACTGGTGGACAGCGGAGGACGCGAAGGAATATGAGCGCCGTGCATCCTGCATAGACCAGCAATATGCCGGGTATACAGCGGTGGCGGATGTGAAGCTGAATGGCAAACTCACGCTGGGCGAGAACGTGGCTGACAACGGCGGGCTGCGCATCGCTTACATGGCGCTGATGGACGCACTCGAGGGCAAGTCGAAAGACAAGGTTGAGGGCTATACACCGGAGCAACGGCTTTTCCTTGGCTTCGCCCAGGTGTGGTGCCAGAACATCACCGACGAAGCGGCACGGCTCCGCGCCCAAACCGACTCGCACGCCCCCGGCGAATGGCGGACCAACGGCACGGTGTCGAATATGCCTGAATTCTGGAAAGCCTTCGGATGCAAAGAAGGACAGCCGATGGTACGCGGAGAGAAGGCCTGCCGCGTCTGGTAGGCGAGCGCCATGAAAAGTACGGTTATGATTGCCGGGCTCCTGGCAGCTGCGACGGCAGCGGTCGGGCAGAAGCCCACGATAGCGGATGCACGGGCGTTTCTTGACAGAGCCGAGAAGGACCTGCAGAATCTCTCGATTGAGGCAGGCCGCGCCCAGTGGGTACAGGCGACTTACATCATCCCGGACACCGAAGTTCTGGCAGCCCAGGCCACCGAGAAGCAGATTGCGGCAACTGTCCGGTACGCGAAAGAAGCCAGGCGGTTCGACGACCTGCCGCTGCCGGAGGACCTCAGCCGCAAGATGATGCTGCTGAAGGTGGCCCTGACTCTCCCCGCTCCGGCGAATCCGCAGGAGAGCGAGGAACTAACCCGCATCGTCACTGAGATGGAGGGGATCTACGGGAAGGGCAAGTACTGTCCCCCCGGCGGTGCAGTGAACGGCGACTCCGACGGTGACAAGTGCCTTGACCTGACGGAGATCACTCGCATCATGGCCTCCAGCCGCGATCCCAGGGAGCTCGAAGCGGTGTGGAAGGGCTGGCACGCCACCGCGACCCCCATGCGCAAACAGTTCGAGCGATACATCGAGCTGGCCAACAAGGGTGCTAGGGAGCTTGGATTCCCAGACACGGGCGCACTCTGGCGATCGAAGTACGACATGGAGCCTGACGCGTTCGCGCAGGAACTGGAGCGGTTATGGCAGCAGGTCCGACCGTTGTACGTTTCCCTGCACACGTACATGCGGACGAAGCTGCGCGAAAAGTACGGTGCTCAAGCCGTTCCGGAGAAGGGGCCAATTCCGGCGCATCTTCTCGGCAACATGTGGGCGCAATCGTGGGACAACCTGTACCGCGACGTGGCTCCGGCGAACGCCGATCCCGGGTACAGCCTTACTGACATCCTGCGCACCAGGAAAATTGACGAGCGCGAGATGGTCCGCTTCGGCGAGCGATTCTTCCTGTCACTTGGGTTCGAGCCGCTGCCGAAAACCTTTTGGGAACGGTCACTGTTTGTCAAACCGCGCGACCGTGAAGTCGTCTGTCATGCCAGCGCATGGGACGTCGACCTCGTCGATGATCTGCGGATCAAGATGTGCATCGACGTCACCGACGAGGACTTCACGACGATCCATCATGAACTCGGCCACAACTTTTACCAGCGGGCGTACAACAAACAGCCGCTGCTGTTTCGTGAAAGTGCCAACGATGGCTTCCATGAAGCGATCGGCGACACCATCGCACTTTCTATCACGCCCGAGTATCTGGTCAAAGCGGGCCTTCTGACCTCCGCACCGGATCCCTCCAAGGATGTCGGACTCCTGATGAAACGTGCGCTTGAAAAAGTAGC
>DASQEG010000213.1:0-3102 GCA_035633775.1 Bryobacteraceae bacterium | reverse complement strand
TCACGGGTTCGTGATTAAAGGTTCGTGGCGGTATCTGGAACATAACTGGGTCGCACGCGCAGGAGACTACGTGTTTGAGCCGCCAGGTGAAACGCATACCCTGACGGTGGATGCCGATGTTGAGGAGATGATCACGTTCTTCAATATCTCCGGATGTATGTACTACGTGGATGAACAGGGCCGCCACACAGGGTATGAGGACGTATTCACCAAGATCGACATGTGCCGCAGGCACTACATCGAAGTGGGCCTGGGCGAAAACTACGTCGACCAGTTCGTTCGCTGACCTTCAGTAGCCCTGAGGTGCGGGAGCAGCTTCGTCACCGATCGGCTCCATCCCGAGCCGCTTCCGGCAGTCGTCGAGCATTGCCGCCGTTCGCGTAGCGCCGCAGCGCGTTACTCCGAGATCCCGCACCCTCAGCAGTGCGTCGAGATCGCGGACACCGCCCGCGGCCTTCACCTGAACATGCGCCGGCGAGTGCTTGCGCATGAGTGCGAGGTCTTCGATCGTGGCGCCGCTGCTTGCATAACCCGTCGAGGTCTTGACCCAGTCGGCCCGGAGATCACCGCATATCTCGCAGAGACGAATCTTCTGGTCATCGTTCAGATAAGCATTCTCGAAGATGACCTTGACCTTCTGCCGCGCTGCATGGGTCGTCTCGACCACGGCCTTGATATCGTCGCGCACGTAATCCCACTGGCCGCTCAGAACCGCACTGATGTTAACAACCATGTCGAGTTCTTCGCCGCCGTCCGCCAGTGCCTGCCGCGCTTCGGCGACCTTGACGCCTGTGGTGTGACCTCCATGGGGAAATCCCACGGTGGTGCTCGCTTTTACGTCGGAACCTGCCAGGGCCTCGGCCGCACGCCGTAGCGCATAAGGCAGAATACAGACGCTCGCTACGTCGTACCGAAGCGCCGTCCGGCACCCCGCCTTCAGATCCGCCGCTGTCAGGCTCGGGTTCAGCAGCGAGTGGTCGATCATCTTTGCGATGTCAGCGTATGTGTAGGCCAAAGGGCAGTGTAGCCGATGTGTGAGGATGGTCAGGTGCCCCGGCTCCGCCGCTACCTGAACCTGATGTCACTTGAGGACATGCAGCCGGAACGCACGCTCGAGCAGGTCGCGGAGGCCGGTTACGAAGGCGTACAGTTCACCGAGCCGATGACACCGGACGATCGGCGCGGTTGTGAGCGGCTGAAGCTCCGCTGGTGCAGCTCAGGGCGCGTCAATCGCCCTGAAGAGGTCTGCGAGCTCGCCTCCAGGTTCACCGATGAAGGGGCGGACTGCGCAACCTTGCACGTCGGCTGGGGCCTCGAAGGCGATGACGAAGCGGGCCGGTTGATC
Source organism: Bryobacteraceae bacterium (assembly GCA_035633775.1). Taxonomy (GTDB): domain Bacteria; phylum Acidobacteriota; class Terriglobia; order Bryobacterales; family Bryobacteraceae; genus JAWXCM01. The sequence goes on along the minus strand of DASQEG010000213.1, from coordinate 1,757 downwards.
GAAGCTATCCTGGACGCATCGGCGACGGTGCCGCTGTTCGCCGAAACGCATCGGGCAACCGTCTTTCAGGACATGTGGCGCACAGTCGGCTTCGTGCAGAGGTATCCGGGCCTGCGGTTCAATGGAGACTTCTCCCACTGGTACGCAGGTTCGGAGATGGTCTACGGAGGATTCGAACGCAAGCTCGCGTTCGTGCAGCCGGTGCTCGATCGGACCCGTTTCATCCACGGCCGGATCGCCACACCGGGCTGCATTCAGGCCCGGGCTTCGGACTGCGCTCTCTACGTCGAACACTTTAGAGAAATGTGGATCCGTGCATTTAGAGGCTTTCTTCGCACAGCGAGCTCGGATGATTCGATGTTCTTTGTACCCGAGCTGCTGAGCCCGCGCATTTATTACGGACATGATGACCTCGATCGCTGGAGCGAGTCGCTGGTGCTGTGCCGCATCGCCGAACAATGCTTCAAGGCGGCGCAAGCGGAAGTAGCGTGACGACTCCACTGCAGCAATTACAAGCAGAGATCGTGAGTTGCAACCGCTGCTCGCGCCTGCGTACGCATTGTCAGAACATTGCGGCAGTCAAGCGCCGCGCCTATAAAGACGAGATCTACTGGGGTAAGCCAGTCCCGTCCTTTGGCGATCCGCAGGCACGTATGCTGATCCTCGGCCTGGCACCGGGCGCCCACGGGTCAAACCGCACCGGTCGAATGTTCACTGGCGACGCGTCCGGCGAAATTCTCTACCGGGTCCTCCACAGCACAGGTTTCGCTACTCAGCCCGTCAGCCGCCGAGCGGACGACGGACTGGAGCTGAATGACGCGTGGATTACGGCTGCCGCGCATTGTGCTCCCCCTGGTAACAAGCCCCTTCGGGACGAGATGCTCACCTGCCGCGAGTTCCTGCTCCGGGAGATCGAGCTGCTCGAGCGTGTGCAGGTGGTCGTCGCGCTCGGCAAGATCGCTTTCGACACATGGCTGGACGTGTTGCGCGAACGCGGCGAGATCCGCGGCCGCTCCGCATTCCTCTTCGGCCACAATATGCTGCACCGTACAGCTCCTCAGCACCCCTGGTTGTTGGCTTCGTACCACCCGAGTCAGCAGAATACCTCTACGGGAAAGCTGACTGAACCAATGCTCCTGGCAGTCTTTAATCGGGCCCGGAGCCTGTTGCGGTAACACCGAGCCCTGCGGAAGCATCCAAAGGGTATGAGGAAGCGGTCGATTCACGCCCTTGCCGTATCAGTGTTGGCCCTCGGAATGACGGCCTGCACGCAACAGGAAACCCGCGAGGCTGCGCGCGAAGCGGGGCAGGACACTCGAGAAGCTGCCCGGGATACGCGTGAGGCGGCACGGAAAGCCGGTCAGGAGGCCCGCGAGGCCGGCCATGAGGTGAAGGAAGGCGCCCGTGCCGGAGCAAAGGCCGCGGGCAGCGCTGCCTACGAGGTCGCTGACGAAACCAAAGAAGCCGCAAAGAAGGCCGGCAAAGCTATAAACACCGCAGCCAAGGAGTTCAGCGAGGGCTGGAAGGATGCGGCTTCAAAGGATAAGGTGGACGGCAAGTAAACGCGGCGATACCGCTACGCTGCCGAGAATCGGTAGACGGTCGTACTTCGGTACGTGTCGTCAGGCTTGAGCACGGTTGAGGGGAAGGCGGGCTGGTTGGGAGAGTCCGGGAAGTGCTGGGTCTCGAGGCAGAAGCCATAGCGTTTGTGATAGATCTTGCCTCCCTTCCCCGTGTTCGTGCTGTCGAGGAAATTG
>DASQEG010000212.1:0-8397 GCA_035633775.1 Bryobacteraceae bacterium | reverse complement strand
GCTGGCGATCATAGCCGCAGTGGGTGCTTTGACCGCCATTCTTGCAGCGTCCATTGCACTGGTGCAGAACGACATCAAGCGCGTTCTCGCCTACTCGACCGTGAGCCAGCTCGGTTTCATGTTCATGGCCCTGGGTGTCGGCGCCTACTGGGTGGCGGTCTTCCACCTGTTTACGCATGCGTTCTTCAAGGCGCTGCTGTTCCTCGGCTCCGGTTCCGTGCTTCACGGCATGCACCACGAGCAGGACATGCGAAAGATGGGCGGGCTCCGTAGGTATCTGCCGGTGACGCACGCGACGATGCTGGTCGGCTCCATGGCTATCGCGGGTGTGCCGGGTCTTGCAGGTTTCTTCTCGAAGGAAGAGATCCTGACCAGCGCGTTTGTCGGATCGAAGTTCGTCTATGCGGTTGGCCTGATCACAGCTGCCATGACGGCGTTCTACATGTTCCGGCTGATGCGCATGACTTTTTACGGAGAAGAGCGCTTCGACCGCCGCCATCACCAGCCGCATGAGTCACCGCTGAGCATGAGATTACCGCTGGTCGTGCTTGCTGCCGGCAGCATTCTCGCCGGCTGGCTCAACGCAGGCCTTTTTGGACTGCATGGCTTCTCGCTCTGGCTCGAACCGGTATTCCCGCAGCACGAGGCACGTCATCCCGAATCGCGGACCCTCGCTATGCTCGTGGCCCTCGCAGTAGGGGCGGCGGCAATTGGCATCTTCGTGGCGCTGCGCACGAACTTCACCATCACGGGTCCACTCGAAAGGGTGCTGCACAAAAAGTGGTACCTCGATGATCTTTACGACTTCGTCTTCGTCAACGGGCTCTCGAGGCGAGGAGGTTTGCTTTTGGGTTCGTTCGACCGCAGCGTGGTGGATGGCGGCGTTAACGGAGCGGCCTTCCTGACGCGCGTCAACTCACGGCTTCTCATCTGGTGGGACACGTGGATCATCGACGGTTTTGTGAGAGCCTCGAGCTTCTTCGTAGCCCTTCTGTCGTACCCAGCGCGCCTGATGCAAACCGGACATGTGCAGACTTACGCCCTGTTCGTGGTGGCCGGCGCACTGATCATGTTCGGAGTGTATGTGACACGGTCATGAGCGAACACCTCCTCAGCTTCAATCTCCTCACGCCGCTAGTCGGGGCGCTCGCTCTGATGGCCATTCCCGCGACCAGCCAGCGCACGATCAAGCTGTGGGCAAACTTCGTTGCGCTTTTGGGTTTCGTGATCTCGCTGCCTCTCGCGTTCAACTTCAACAAGGAAGCAGACAGCTACCAGTTCGTCGAGAAGGCGACCTGGATACCCACGCTCGGCGTTTCCTACTTCCTGGGGATTGACGGCATTTCGCTGCTTCTGGTCATGCTGACAACGCTGATCGGCTTCGTGGCGACACTCTGCTCATGGTCGGCAATCGAGCACAGGGTCAAGGAATACTACACCATGCTGCTCATCCTGCAGGCGGGCATGCTCGGGGTGTTTATGGCGCTGGACTTCTTCCTGTTCTTCGTGTTCTGGGAAGTGGTGCTGGTCCCGATGTATTTCCTGATCTCGATCTGGGGCGGACCGCGAAAGCTGTACGCAGCGATCAAGTTCTTCCTTTACACGCTGATCGGTTCCGTTCTGATGCTGCTTGGGGGCCTGACGCTCTACTTCCAGCATTACCGCCAGTTCGGATACTACAGCTTCGATATCGAGCGGCTGATGATGCTGCAGTTGCCTGGCAATGTCGAGACGTGGGTGTTTTGGGCCTTCTTCCTCGGCTTCGCTGTGAAGGTGCCGATGTTCCCGTTCCACACCTGGCTACCGGACGCGCACACCGAAGCTCCCACGGCAGGCTCGGTCATTCTGGCGAGCGTGCTGCTGAAGATGGGCACATACGGCTTTCTTCGCTTCTCCCTTCCGCTGCTGCCCAACGCCTCTGCCGACCGAAACATCGTCCTGATCCTGGTCACGTTGTCGCTGATCGGCATCATTTACGGAGCACTCGTCAGCCTGATGCAGTCTGACTGGAAGAAGCTGGTTGCGTATTCCTCCGTTAGCCACCTTGGTTTCTGCACGCTGGGCATCTTCGCTCTCAATCAGCCGGGCATTGCGGGAAGCGTGCTTCAGCAGGTTAACCATGGCCTGTCCACCGGCATGCTCTTTCTCATCGTTGGCGTTATCTACGAACGCCGTCACACGCGCGAGATCAAAGAATATGGCGGACTCAGCCACGTGATGCCGGCGTACTCGGTGGTGTTCGCCATCGCAATGTTTAGTTCGGCAGGAGTTCCGCTGCTCAACGGCTTTATCGGCGAGTTCACGATCCTGCAGGGCGCATTCGCGGCGAACCCGTGGTGGGCAGTGGTCGCCGGCAGCGGCATTGTGCTCGGCGCCGCATACCTCTTGTGGCTGTACCAGCGGACGATGCTGGGTGAGATCACGAACGAGAAGAACCGGAACCTCGCTGATCTGAATATGCGCGAGTGGGCCATTTTTCTGCCGCTGATTGCGCTCTGCTTCTGGATCGGCATCTATCCAAAGCCCTGGTTCGCAGTTCTTGACAAATCGGTGCATAACATCGTTCGGCGTGTGAATCCTGCGGCCGTTCAGCAGACCAGACCCGCTGCCGCGCGTGCGGCCACACCGTCTGCACCACGCGGTCAGGTACACGCTCAATGAATCAGTTCTACACCGCGACCGATCACTTCGTCCTGCTGCCGGCGATCATGCTGGCACTGTTCGGTTGCGCAGTGCTAACGTTCGACTTCTTCCTGCAAAGACAGACTGGCAGCCGCAAACTGTTGGTCGCACTTACGTTTGCGGGCCTGGCATTTACGGCGGCCGCGCTGTTCCGTCAGGGCCAGGCGCTCGCCGGCATGAATGGCACCGATCTGGTTGCATTCGGCGGTTCGCTCACCGTTGACCGCTTCGCTCTGTTCTTCAACTGGATTTTTTTGGTTTCAACCGCTGTGGTGGCGATGTTCTCCTACCGTGTTCTGCAGATTGAGAAAGAGCCCGCAGGGGAGTTTTACAGCTTACTGCTGTTCGCAAACTGCGGCATGTTCTTCCTCGCCACGGGCACGGACCTCATCACGATCGCCACTGGCCTCGAGCTGATGGCACTGAGCTTTTATATCCTCGTTGGCTTCAACCGAACAGATCGGAAGTCGAATGAAGCAGCGATCAAGTACCTGCTGCTCGGTGCGTTCTCCAGCGGGTTTCTGCTCTACGGGTTTTCCCTGCTCTACGGCTTATCAGGCTCCACACGCCTAAGCGAGATCGTAAGCGCGGTCTCAGTTCATGGCGCTTCGAACCCGGTTGTGCTGATGGCCATCGTCACTTCGACAGTCGGTCTGCTCTTCAAGATCTCTGCGGTGCCGTTCCACTCGTGGGCACCCGATGCTTATGAAGGAGCACCGACACCGGTAACGGCGTACCTTTCGGTTGCGTCGAAGGCGGCCTCATTCGCGATGCTGACCCGCATCTTCCTTGGCCCGCTGCTGCCGGCACGGCCAGCCTGGGAGCCGCTGCTCATCGCAGTCGCCGTCCTCACACTCACCGTTGGCAACCTTGCAGCTGTTAGCCAGGACAACGTTAAGCGCCTGCTGGCCTACAGCTCCATCTCGCACGCCGGCTACATTCTGCTCGGACTGATCGCCGGCAATCGAACCGGAGTGCAGGCGATCGCCGTCTACGTCCTGGTCTACACGTTCATGACGTTGGGTGCATTTCTTGTGATTGCGGCCATGCGGCGCGAAGGTTTCGCCGGGGACACGCTCGACGACCTAAAGGGGCTGATCCATCGCAGCCCGGGGTACGCGATATGGATGCTGATCTTCATGATCTCGCTTGCCGGCATCCCACCGACCGCAGGCTTCCTTGGCAAGTACTACATCTTCCTCGCGCTCGTCGAGACCGGGCACTACGCCCTGGCGATCATCGCGGCTGTGTACGTTGCGGTCTCCTTGTACTACTATTTCCGGATCGTCCGCGTGATGTTCACGGTAGACGGAGACCTGCCGGAGATGGTGCCGGTCGACAGCTTCGGGTTCCGCTCGGCACTAGCGGTAACCGGTGTGCTTACGCTCGCAATCGGCATTTATCCCGAACCTTTCCTGCGATTTGCCCGGATTCTTCCCGCGGCGGGCGCTGCACTGGCGCAGAATCTTCCGTAGACGAAACGGACCATGGAAACCCTCATCGAGAATCCACTCTTCACGCCGCTGGTGATCATCGCCGTGATCCTGGCAGCCTTCCCGCTGGTAGCAGGCTACATCGTTCTGCTGGAACGCAAGGTTCTGGCCGACATGCAGGTGCGCCTCGGGCCGATGCGTGTTGGCCCATACGGGTTTTTGCAGCCGATCGCGGACGCGCTGAAGCTGCTGCTGAAGGAAGATATCGTGCCGATGGCTGCGGACAAAGGCATCTTCCTCATGGCCCCGGTGATTTCCGTCTTCACTGCGTTCACTGCATTTGCCGTGGTTCCGTTCAGCCACAACGTGTACATCACTGACGTGAACGTGGGCATTCTTGTCGTCTCGGCGACGGGTGCAGTAGGCATTCTCGGCATCATTCTCGGTGGCTGGTCATCGAACAGCCACTACCCGCTGCTCGGAGCTCTTCGGGCGGCCGCGCAGCTGGTCAGCTATGAGGTTGCTCTTTCCCTCGCGCTGCTGAACGGAGTGATGGCCGCAGGCACGCTGAGCATGGTTGAGATCGTTCGAAGGCAGCAGGAACAGGGTATTTGGTTCGCATTCGAGAACTTCGGATTTATGCTGGTGCCGTTCCTGATCTACTTCATCGCTTCCGTTGCGGAGACGAATCGTGCACCGTTTGACATGCCGGAAGCGGAATCGGAACTCGTTGCCGGCTTCCACACCGAATACAGCGGCTTCCGGTGGGCGCTGTACATGCTCTCCGAATACGCGAACATCTTCGTTGTTGCCTCGGTTGCCGTAACCCTCTTCTGGGGCGGCTGGCTCCGCCCGTTCCCAAACATCGCCTGGCTGGAGCCGATCAACTTCGTGGGACCGTTCCTGCTTCTTGCGGGGTCGGGACTCGGCTGCTTTTACCTGATCCGCAAGCTGCTGGAGCCGGTACAAAAAGTGGTCCTCGCGGCCGTTGGGGGAATCCTGGTCCTGATTGGGCTGGTCTTCCTGATCCCGGCGGTGAACGGGGCCGTCATCGGCCTGTTCTGGTTCTTTCTGAAGGTCTTCACCATAATCTACACGCTGATCTGGTTCCGGGGCACCTTCCCGCGGTTGCGTTACGACCAGCTAATGAACGTCGGTTGGAAGTGGCTGATCCCGCTCGCAATGGCTGCCGTTCTGATCAACGCCGTTCTCGGCATGATCTGATTGCATTCTCAGGGGCGCGAAGGTTTGCCGTAAACCGCTAATTGTGCACCTTTGGGTTCACCGCCCTCGTATCCCCTTCAGAGATCATTGGAGGGCCCATGAAGCTCGTCGCGCTGGCGTTCATCGCCGTCTCTACCGCGGTCGCGGTTGAGCCCGGCAACTGTGGACGGACGTTTACTGCTCAGTTCAGTCACGGCGGCACTCTCGACCTCGACATCCGTTCCGGCGACATCAAGATCACAGGCTCGGATCAGGACGCGGTGTCGATCGAGTGCGGCGTCGGCCAGGAAGGCAGACCTGACGATATCCGCATCGACTTTGATCGCCAGGGCAACAAAGGCCGGCTGCGTGTCCATGGCGGTCCGAACAGCGATGTTCGCATTCGCATCCGCGTGCCCAAAGAACTGAATATGGTCCTTCGCTGCCCGGCAGGAGACGTCGACATTGAAGGCATCCGCGGCAGCAAAGATATCTCTCTTCGCGCCGGTGATCTCACCGTCCAGGTCGGCAATCCCAGGGACTATGCAACCGCTGAAGCGTCAGTCAAAGCCGGAGACATTGACGCGCGTGCGTTTGGAAGACAGACCGGAGGGCTGTTCCGCTCGTTCCAGCACAAGAATCCCGGCGGAAAGTACCATCTGAAAGCCAGCCTCTGGGCAGGCGACCTTAAGTTTCATTGATCCGCCCGTGACGTTTCCACGGTCCGACCGTCAAGGGATTTAACAGCACGTGGCTCGGATAAAAGCGGAAGGCACCCTTTCCCCAACCAAACCTGCCTTCCGCTCCGAGCTGTTCACCGGTCAGATCAGATTGCTTCCAGTTCTTCTTCCAGCAGCTGCTTGTGATGCAGGTCTGCGTAGTAGCCGCCGCGTGCCACCAGATCACCGTGAGTGCCTTCCTCAGCCAGCCGCCCTTCTTCAATGACAAAAATGCGGTCGGCGTTTCGCACCGTCGACACACGATGGGAGATCAGGATCGTGGTGCGATCGCTCATGATCTTCTGAAGCGCATTAAGGATGCGCTCCTCGGTCAGCGTGTCAACGCTGGATAAGGCATCATCCAGAATCAGAACTGTCGGGTTGCGCAGAATGGCACGCGCGATTGCGGTGCGCTGCTTTTGTCCTCCGGAAAGCGTGATGCCGCGCTCGCCCACCATCGTCTTATACCCGTCGGGGAACCCGTTGACATCTGGAGCCAGACCGGCGATCTCAGCCGCTCGCGCGATCTCCTCGTCTGTCGCGGAGGCCACGCCGAATGCGATATTCGCCGCGAGCGTGTCGCTGAAGAGGAATGTCTCCTGGGGCACGAAGCCGATGGCCGCTCGGAGTGCACCCGGATCGTACTCGCGAACGTCGTGGCCGTCGAAGAGCACCGTACCGCTCGAGGCATCCAGCAGACGCGGAATCAGATTCACAAGGGTGCTTTTTCCGCTGCCAGTGTGCCCGACGATGGCGACCGTAGTTCCCGCCGGAATGTGCAGACTTACTCCGGCCAGCGCTTCTCGTCCGCCAAACTCGACCACGACATTGCGAAGTTCGATCGCGCCGCGAGGGCGGCTAAGAGCACGTGGACTTGCCGGAGCCGCGATCCCAGCGCTCTCCTCCATCATGTCCGCGATGCGCGCCAGCGACGCAGTGCCCCGTTGCATCAGGTTCACAACCCAGCCGAGGGCGATCATCGGCCACACCAGCATTCCCATGTAGGTGTTGAACATCACAAAGCTGCCGAGGCTGATCTCACCCGCAAGCAGCCGTGTGCCACCGGCCCAAAGGACACAAAGGAAAGCCAGGCCAACCAACGCCTGCAGCGTCGGCATGAACATTCCCTGTGAACGCGCGAGCTTCAGGTTCTCGCCAATAAAGGCCCGGTTCAGTGTCTCGAACTGCGCGATCTGGTGCTGCTCCTGCGCATACGCGCGAACAACACGGACGCCGGCCAAATTCTCCTGCACCCTGCTGCTGATATCGGAAAACATGGACTGAATCTTTTCGAAGCGCTGGTGGATGGCCTTGCCGAACACCATCACGACGAAACTGACGACGGGTGCGGGCGCGAGCGCCATCAAGGCCAGCGGCCAGTCTACCCAAAGCATTACGCCCACGGCCAAAACCATGGTCAACATGGTTTCAGCCCAGTACATGATGCCAGGTCCGAGCATCATGCGGACGGCGTTCAGATCGTTGGTGGCTCTCGCCATGATGTCGCCCGTGCGGTAGCGATTGAAAAAGTCGCCTGACATCGTCGTCAGATGGGCGAAGAAGTCGTTCCGCAGATCGTACTCGACATCCCGCGAGATGCCGATCAGGATCACGCGCATGTGGTACTGGAACACACCTTTGATGGCGGACAGCACCACCAGCCCGCCGGCGAACATAAAGAGCGCAGTCAGGTCGAAGCGGCGCGTAAGGCTGTCGATCGCAAGCCCGATCATCAGCGGCTGCGCCGCTGCGAACAGGTCCTTGCACACCAGCGCCGCAAACCCACGGCCGAGGCCTCCGCGGTAGCGCCACAGATAAGGGCTAAGTTTGCGATAAGCGCGCTTCATCCTACATGCCCACCGCGCTTGCGATCGTCTTGCTCAATTCAAAGAACACGGTCTTCTGGCCCTCACGGGTATGCCACCACGTGTCCGGAGTGAAGTATTGCTGAGGTGCCGCGACACTCCGGAGGTCGATAGAGTCGCCGAAATACTTGCGGAACGTGCGAGTGGCCCGAGCCGTATGGGAACTGCTCGTGACGAGGAGCAGTCGTCTGATGCCACGTCGGCGAAGTTCGTTCAGCACCGCAATCGCCTCATCTCTTGTCGAGAATGCACGCACGTAGAGCGGCTGCAACCGTGCACTGTCGCAGCCCTTTGCTGCCGCGAAGCGGATTGCGGCATCGGCTTCATTAATTCCATAGAAGCTCAGATTGACAGGACCACTGACCAGCACCAGCGGGACTACCCCGGAGCGGAGAAGATCGCAGCCCTTCAGGACGCGCTCTCCAGTACCATCACCTGCCAGCACGAGTGCAGCTTCAGCTGTCGCCGGCGCCTGGTCCAATACAAGCAAGCTGC
>DASQEG010000211.1:0-6136 GCA_035633775.1 Bryobacteraceae bacterium | reverse complement strand
GCAATCGCATTCCTGAGCTCGGGTGGACTTTCGCAGTTACCGGGTTTCTGTGCCGGTACACCCCCGCAGAACAGCACCGCGAGAGCGACAGCGGGTAGGGCGCGGGACAACATCTGCTTCGACCTTATCAGAGAACCCACCCGCGGCGAGTCCCTCGGTGGAGCCTCCGATCGCCAGCGACAACGCTCGGCGGCTCCACACCAGAGGACTCACAGTTGCTTAGAAGATGATCTTCCCACCGAGCTGCAGCTGTCGGGGTGGAACCTGTACGCCGGTAACAAGGCCGAAGGTGCCACTGGCCAGGTTAGCGTTGGGCGCGGCAAATATCGGCGTGTTGAAAGCGTTGAAAGTTTCGAGGCGTAGTTCGAGCTGGACCTTTTCGGCTTTGAGCGGAAAACGCCGGAAGACAGAGAGGTCGAAACGACGGACCCAGTCTGGTCGCAGGCTGTTCCGCCCGAGGTTGCCGAAGGTAAACTGCTCGGGTGCAGCGAATGCGCTTGTGTTGATCGAGCGCACCGGTGTCGGACTGTCTACCCTATGTTCGCCGACCAGTTTCGCGCGCACGTAGGTGCCGCTATTGAATACGTTCGCGATATCACCTGGCACGGTGACGTGGTACGGAATCCCGTTGCGCAGCGCCATGATGCCGTTGAACTGCCAGCCGCCAATGATGGAATCAATGACTTTGCTGTTTGTAGTAAGGCTCTTGCCTCTTCCAAAGGGCATCTCGTATACCCAGCTGACTACCAGGTTGTGCGGGACATCGAAGGCTGAGACACTGCGGTCGTTGTTGAGGTTGTATTCGTCCTGCACCGAACAGGCCTCGGCGCCGAAGAAGCCTGAGCAAGCAACATCGATCGACTTCGACCAGGTGTAAGCGGCCGTCAGCGCCAGGCCGTTCTGGTAACTGCGCCTCAATGCCACCTGCAGGCTGTTGTAGTTGCTGCGGCCGATCGATTTCTCAAAGAACGTTGGGCGCATGTACGGGAAACGCATGCGTTCCCGGGGATCGCCCGGTCCTGGACGCACCGCCGTGTTGAAGCGGCCGCCTACCGACAGATCCCTGCTTCCGGACCCGACGTAGTTCACTTCAAGAACAGTGGCCTGGGCCAGCTGATGCTGTACGCCGAAGTTCCACTGCATCGAGTACGCCTGGTCGAACTCGGGATCGACAAACCACCATTCCTGGTTGAATGGAGTAGGTTCTGGCAGGCCAGATGCGCCCAGAGAAGGGTCCTGACCCGTGATGCCTGGGAACGGCCTGCTCGGGGTCGGATCGTTCAGACTGCCAAGGCGCGTCACCGAAACGTCGGGCCAGGTTCCGCCCACGCCGCGCATGCGTTGGTAGATGCCTGCCCAGGTATCGTAGAAGATGCCGCCGGAAGCGCGCAACGCAGTCTTGTTGGTGAGCCGGTAAGCGATGCCGACACGCGGACCGAACATCCCGCCGCGGCCATCGAAGAGCGTACCCCCGTTCACCGAGCGCACATTCGCCGGCAGACTGCCATCCGGCGTCGGAATACATGGTGCCCGCTGTGTTGCACTGCACGCAGGCGGCGTGTCGAAGATGACGTATTCGCCAGTATCGGTATTCGCGTTGCCGGAGAAGATGTTGAGTTCTTCCCTGGTTCCGAACTGTGGCACCCACGCGTTGTCGAACCGCAGGCCGAGATTGACGGTCAGCTTCTGGTTCACCTTCCAGGAGTCCTGAATGAACAGGCCGAGATTGCCGCCAAATCGCAGGGACTCAATGATGTTGCGGCGCGTGGAGAAGTTGGGCACGTTCAGCAGCATCGAAGCCATGGCATCCCCGGTCGTTGCCGACCGGGCGAGGTCCGCCGTTTCGCGGCGTGTGAAATCGACGCCATGCGAGGCCTGTTGCCGCCGCATAGTCGCGCTCATGAAGTCACCACCGATTTTCAACGTGTGGCTCCCGACGATCTTCGACCAGGTGCCCTTCAGCTGCCAGTTGTCAGCGGGTCGATTGGGCTGGACGATAGGCGTCCCGCCAAAGTAGTCGGCCGGAGAAAACCCCGAAACGATCGTGCCGAGACGGTATTGCACCAGCTCCGGCCCAAGGCCGACCTTCTGGATGAGGTCGCTCGGCACGTTTTCGAACGCCACTGTGTTCGGTATATCGCTGATGGACTTACCGAACTGAACCTGCAGGGTCGAGGTCGGGTCCATGATATGCACCCAGCTTGCCGACATATTGTAGGAGTTCTGCTCAGAGATAGACACCAGGTTGGTGCGTCCGCCGGGGCCGGAGTCTGTCTGGTCCAGTGAGCTGTAGCGGAACCACACCATGTCGTTGGCCCGGAAATTGTGGTCCACCTTGACCTGCCACTCCTCCTGATCGAGCATGCGCGCGCGGTTATTCAGGGCGTTGAACCGCGGCTGATCCGTGACGACAGGCAGAGGCACCCCGGTCCCGCGAAGATACTCGAGCATCCGCTGGTCAATGCGGCTCATTGGAATTTTGTTGTCGGGGAACGGATCTCGCAGGAATGCTCCGGTAACCGGGTCCTGCCTCGTGGTCAGTGGATCGAAAATGTCACCGCCGCGCTTCTCCGGGCCGCTGAAGTCGCCATTCAGCATCGCTTCGGTTGGCACATAGAAATACTGCCGGGCCGGGCTGCGGAACCGGAATCCCTGGTAGGCGCCGAAGTAGAATGTCCTGTTCCTGATGACGGGACCACCAACGGTGCCGCCGTACTGATGTTGTTTGAAAGGGTTGACCGTCGCCTGATTGAACTGGCGGGCGTTGAAGGCATCGTTCTTTCCAAAGTAGAAGCCCGTTCCGTGAATCGCGTTCGTACCGGACTTTGTCACCACGTTGACCGTGCCCCCAGAGCCGGCGCCGAACTCGGCGGAATCGTTGTGGGACTGGAGCTTGAATTCCTGAATAGCGTCGATGATCGGCGGGACGGCCCAGGCATTGCCGAACGTTTCGAAGTTCGCGACACCATCGAGCATGTAGACGTTGCTCCGGTTGTTCTGGCCATTGACCGACGGGTTCGTCGCCTCGCCGATTCCGCGGGTATAGCTGAGGGACTGGCTGCCCGGAGGGCTGACCGTGACGACGCCAGGCTGGAGCATCATCATCTGCGTGAAGTTTCGACCGTTGAGCGGAAGGTCTACAACCTGCTTCTCCTGCACCACCTGGCCCAGCTCGGCTGTCGAACTCTGTACCTCCACGCCGGAAGCTTCAACCTTTACCGTTTCCGCTACAGCGCCCAGCGCCAGCGAAAAGTCGAGAGTTGAGGTTTGATTCACCGTCAGCGTAAGCTGGTCCACTCGCTTCGTGGAGAAGCCGTCAGCGGAAACAGACAAGCTGTAGGTACCCACCTGGATGTTCTGAATCCGATAGTTCCCGGTATCGTTGGTTAGGCTGCGAATCTCGACTCCAGTCTGCAGGTTCACGAGCGCTATGGCGGCTCCCGGAACTACCGCCCCTGCGGGATCGGTTACGGTCCCGAGCACGGTGGCTGTTGATACTTGTCCAAAGGTGAGCGCCGGAAAACCAGCAAGAATGACAACCATGACCGCCAAAGCGGCTGGACCTGATCGTTTCATGAAGCGTGCTCCTTACCGGACCGCATCCCTGCCGGGATGTTCTCGAGCCTGACTTCCAGACCGCCTCAACATCTCGCGTGTTTGCTCACCGGCGGTTGGGAGAGCCCGTCCACAAGCGCGCCGATCGCCGTCCCGCGGTCTGAGCTGCGGTTAAAACGGAGAGAGCATATCACAACAGAAAGCTTTAGGAATGCACCGAGATGCTCTTTGTCGGAGCAACGCGAGAGTTCTGGATCGGACTGACTTGTCCCTTAGCAGCATTGGTCGCCCCGTCGCCAGGTGCGCGCGCAACGTTGAATCCTTTGTTTGCGCGCCCCTGAACTTTCCTGCAATGGCGGTCCTGCGACTTATAAACCGAGGAACTAATGGCTAAAGGGAGGCGCGGCGTAAACCACCACGCCGCCCACCATCGTGAGAAGCGACTCTGTCCTGGGCAGTTCTGCTGACGTGATATCGAAAATGTTCTGTGACAGGACGGCGAGATCGGCAACCTGGCCCACCTGCAGGGTGCCCTTATCGTCACGGAACTCGGCATACGCAGCCGTGCGCGTATAGGCTATCAGCGCCTGCTCCGGTGTAATTGCTTCTGCAGGCCTCTTACCGTAGGTTACCGCGCTCCTCAGATTCACATAAGGATTCATTGGTCCATCCGATGCGAGTACCAGCGGAATGCCGGCTTGCTGAACCGAAGCCAAAAGCTGCCGGTCACTGAAGTTCAGATGGGTTGGGTTCATCACAAGAATCACGCCAAGTTCTTTTGCGCGCCGAGACTGATCCAGGACGAACGCGTTTGCGTGCTCTATACGGACCCGACGATTCGACCACGCTGACTTGCCACCGGTTGCCTCAAGCGCGTCCAATGCAGCGTCAATGGCCCGATCACCCACCGCGTGAAGGATCAACTGAGCCTTATTTCTACGGGCTTCACGAAACATCGCTTCAATGTCGGTTCGCGAGAAGTTCACCGAAGTACGTGGTGCATCCACATCCTGTTGCCGCATTGCGGCTGAACGTTCGATCGGCGAACCATCGAGGACCCACTTAACACCGCTGACACTTACGCGATGCGCGACATGGGAGGGTACCGTTGGAAGCTTCAGCACCGGGCGGCGGCCGCTATCGGGGATCAACATCGGGATCACGCGAATCCGTAACAATGGCTTCACCGCGGCGAGATGATCAACCAGCCGAGCGGGATTCCAGGACATCGCCTGAAGGGAGGTGATCCCGTACCGTGCAGCTTGCGTCAGACGAGTAGTCAATGCCCGCTCGTCGTACGCCGCCATTTTGTCGGACAACCGAAAAGTGGCGTATTCGTGAACCACTCCGTCCCACTTGCGCGAGTTCATGTCTTTGCCGAAGAATCCGCCGAGCACCGGCGGATCTTCTTCCCGGACCTTCAGATACTGCGCTGCTGCCCGGTTGACGATCGACCCGTGAGCAGACCAGGTGTGTAGCACAACCGGGCGCCTGGATGCGATCCGATCGAGCGATGTCGCGGTGCATTGCGGATCAAAAAACGCCGAACTCCCGATCAGCACAACCAGGAGTCTTCCTTCCGGCGCATTCTGAACGGCTCGTTCGACCGACGCGAGGGCGCGTTCACAAGTCGGTTCTCCGTCCCGTCCAAATCCAATGACCTCGGCGTCCTGATTCGTCCCAAGGTGGATATGGGCATCATTGAACCCCGGAATGACGAATCGCCCGTCGAGGTCGATTTCTCGCGTTTTCGGGCCAGCGAGAGAGCGGATCTGTCTGACGCTGCCCACCGCTTGCATGCGGGTGTCGCGGATGGCTATGGCCTCGGCCCATGCGTTGCCCGATACTGCCGTGAACACGCGGCCGTTCACGAGGATCACATCGGCGTGCTGGGTTTGTGCCTCGCCGATCAAGGTGCTGGCCATGAGTACAACAGCCGCGCGTAATGTCATGGACCTCGGACCGAGCATACAGCATCAGCTCACGACTACGGCGGCCTGACTTGGGCGGCTTGATGAGCCATGCCCGTCGTGGAACAGCTCACGGCAGCGCTGGACTTCGCCGCGGGCGGCACGACGGACCGTCCTTTCAGGGAACCACGCAATCAGCCATTGCCGGGATAAGCGACGCGCTGCCCCTGCTGGACGGACGCACCAAGAGTTCCTACACCCTCGATGCGCGCGCGCACAGTATCCCCAGCGCGGATGCGTGCACCCTTAGGGCAGCCCGTCGAGATCAGATCGCCGGGGTGCAGAGTGAAGAAATCAGAGTGGAAGCGGACGAGTTCGTGAGGACGGTGTCGCATGTTCCTAACGAAATCGCGCGAGCAGATGCCCTCGTTGTGCTCCGTGATCACTTCAAGCGCATCGACATCGGCGATCTCGTCAGCCGTGACAATCACCGGGCCGAAGCTGAAGAACGTGTCGATGCTCTTGGCGCGTGTCAAGTATCGAGGGTTCTTCCGAAGTACGTCCAGTGCCGTGAGATCGAGTGTCGTCGTATATCCGAAGATCACCTCGCGAACATGCTCGGCTGGAACGAAGCGGCAGGTCTTACCAATGACGACGCCGAGCTCACCCTC
>DASQEG010000210.1:0-11512 GCA_035633775.1 Bryobacteraceae bacterium | reverse complement strand
GCAGCCTGGCGGCGGCACAGACCGGGTCCACCCCACGCGTTCGCCCGGGTGACATCCCCAAGCGGCGTTTTGGTAAAACCGGAGCCGATTTGACGCTAATCGGGCAAGCCGGTGGGCGGTTCCCGATGATCACGGCCGAAGAGGCCAAAGCCATCGTTCTGAAGGCCTACGATCTTGGACTGAACTATTTCGACAATGCTCGTTTGTATTGGAACGGGCGTTCGGAAGAGATCATGGGCGAGGTGCTCCAGCCTTTTCGCAAGGAGCTGTTCATCACCACGAAGTCCGCCACCTACTCAAAGGAAGGCGCGATGAAGGATCTGCACGCGTCCCTGAAAGCGCTCCGCACGGACTACGTTGATCTTTGGCAGATTCACCAGGTCGGGGAGATGAAGGAAGTCGAGCAGATCTTCGGCCCAGGGGGCTCGATTGAGGCTTTCGAGCAGGCGAAGAAGGAAGGCAAGTGCCGGTTTATCGGGTTCACCGGTCACCGCGATCCTGCCGTGCACCTCGAGATGCTGAAGCGGTATGACAAGTACGACACGATCCTGATTCCGCTCAATCCGACGGATCCGTCCTATTTGTCCTTCGAGAAGCAGGTACTGCCGATTGCGATCGAGCGCGGCATGGGCATTCAGGGTATGAAGGGCACAGCGAACTCACGCCTGCTGCACTCCATGTCGGTGCGCGACTGCCTGCGCTACGTCCTGAGTCTGCCTGGCGTGCACTGCCTCGCCGTGGGCTGCACCACGCTGGGTCAGATCGAGGATGACGTGCGGATCGCCAGGGAGTTCAAGGCGTTGAGTGAGAGTGAGCTGGCTACGTTGCGCAAGCGCGCCGAAAAGCTCGGCGGCCCGGAAGTGGAGAACTGGAAGCGGAATACGCAGCAGGCAGCCGCCCCGGTGTACCGGGACGGCATACCTGCCTGACGTCGCTTAATCAGAAGATGATCTTGGCTCCCAGTTGCATCTGGCGGTTGCCAAGACCGTCGCGAGTTCCACGAACGTAGCCGAAGTTGGCATCATTGACGTTCGTGTTCGGGTTGGCG
Source organism: Bryobacteraceae bacterium (assembly GCA_035633775.1). Lineage (GTDB taxonomy): Bacteria > Acidobacteriota > Terriglobia > Bryobacterales > Bryobacteraceae > JAWXCM01. The sequence goes on along the minus strand of DASQEG010000210.1, from coordinate 10,464 downwards.
AGCTGCCAGCGGGGCGAGTTGGTGACACTAAACGCCTCGGCGCGCAGCTCCACCGACCAGCGCTCGGTAAAGCGAACGGTGCGGAACAGCGATGCGTCGAGGTTGCCGAACCACGGCCCTGTTGCGGCGTTGCGGCCAACGTTGCCGAAGGTGTTCGGAGCCGGCAGGGTGAAGACGGACGTGTCGAACCAGGGCCGGTCGTTTACTTCACCGGTAACGCGGAACGGCCCGTTGACATTGGGAGTTTGCCCGTTGCCAGGAGCATTGTTGGGCACATTGGAGCTGAAGTTGATCGGCGTGCCGCTCATCAGCGTTAGAATGCCGTTCACCTGCCAGCCTCCAAGGATCCACGCCGCCGGCCCGCCCTGCATCCAACGCCGGCCCTTACCAAACGGCAACTCATAGATGTAGCTCTGAACGAAGTTGTGGCGCCGGTCGAAGCCTGCGCGAGCCCAGTTGCGCTCGGGATTGATGTACCACATCGGGCCGCCGTTGTCGTCGCCCGCGTTGGCCATGGCTCGTGACCAGGTGTAAGCGGTGGTGAGCAGGAAGCCGTTGGAGTATCGCTTGTCCACCTTCACCTGCAGTGAGTTGTACTCGCTGTCGCTGCCCGCGAATCGCATGTTCGTGTCTACGTTGCGATTGAACCGGCCGAAGTAGGGGCGGCCTGCGGCTCCTGCGCCGAGCACGAGTCCCGCGTTCAGGTTGTAGACCATAGGGATGCGGACGCCGCGGTTGCCCACGTATGCTGCCTCCATGGTGAAGTTCCAGGGAAGTGCTCGTTGGTAGGCGACGTTCCAGGACGCCACATAGCCTTCCCGGAACTGCGGATTCACCACGTCATAGACCTGATTGGCCGGAGGATTGCTGATGATGCCGCTGCTCGGAATGGTTGCCGCAGTTGGGGCGGGGAAGCCGTTGCCCATCGAGGCGGTGCGGCCGTCCGGCAGCAGGGCCGGTACGTAGCTGTTCAAAGCGTTGAACGTGTTGTTCTGCTTGACGGGGAAGTTGAAGGCGTAGGTATTGTCCGCAAACGGGATGTAGCTGATGCCGAAGCCTGCCCGGAAGACATCGCGCTCCGTTACGCGATACGCAGCCCCGAAGCGCGGAGCGAAGTTCTTCCAGTTTTTCCGCAGGCCCAAATTCATCGGAACATCGCCAAGGCCGGCCAGCAGCAATCGATTGGTCTCAGGATCATAGTTCGAAAACCCACCGGGAAAACGCGGCGTTGCGGGCTGGTAGTACTCCCAGCGAAGGCCCAGGTCGAGGGTAAGTTTCTGTGAGATCTGCCACCGATCCTGGAAGTAGAGGAAATATTGCCACTGCCGCCAGGTTGGGAAAGCAACTGACAAGTCGCGCCCGATGTCATTCGGTACATCCAGCAGAAAGGCCGCAAATGCATTTGCAAATCCGCCGGGAGCACCCGCGTTGTTGTCAGCGACTCCTTCGCATTCCCGCACACAGCCCGTTTGCCCCTGACGGAAGCGGAAAATGCCCCGCGGGTTCTGTGTCTGGGTTTGCAGCAGATCATCGCGCAGACGGCGGAAATCGAAACCCCACTTGGACGTGTGCGTGCCCCAGGTTTTCGTATATGAGTTCACGAGGTTGAAGTTCGTCTCGGAGCGGATCCATGGCAGAGACGCGGAGTAGCCGACGACCGGGTTTGAGTATCCGGTGATGTCGATGCTCGCCAGACCGCTCGTCCACGCATCCAGATTCACCCCGGGGATGCCGATGTCTTCTGAAGCGCGCGTGCCATAGTCAACGGCATATGCGTCATTACGATATCGATTTACACCGAAGCGGACCTCTGTGATCAGAGTCGGCGAAAAGATGTGACTCCAGTTCACAGCGCCATTCTGAGCCTTCTGTACGCCCGTGCCCTGGAACCCACCTCCGTGTGGTCCGCCAGCCGCACCGAATGATGGAGGATCGAATGTCTTCGGCCGCTGAAAGCTGTAGCGGACGCTAAGCCGGTCATTGTCCCCGGCGTTGTGATCCACCTTGACGTCGAACGAATCCGTTTCGCGGATGAGCATCGAGTTGTACTCGTAGTTGATCCCGGTCAGGTTCTGATGAAGGTTCGGTGCCGGAAGAAGGCTCAGGATCCGGCGTGCGACCGGGCTGATGCGGTTCGCAGGAATCCGATTGCCGGGGAACAGCTGTCGTCCGCTTCCGTCGGAAGTGCCGGTCAGCGGATCGTAGATCAGCGTGGAAGCACGCGAGAAGTCGCCGTTGCGGAATTCGGTCGCTGGAATGGTGAGACGATCCGTCTGGCCCCTATGGTCCGTCACCCGAAGGTAGTCGCCAAAGAAGAAGGTCCGGTTTCGAATGATCGGACCGCCGATGGTTCCCCCGAAATAGTTGTAGACCGTCAACGGCTTGCTGATCGTCAGGTACTGCTTCGCCGCGAGTGCGCTGACGCGGTTGAACTCGAACGCACTGCCGTGGAATTCGTTGGTGCCGGACTTTAAGATGACGTTCGTCACTGCTCCCCCAGCGCGCCCAAGCGATGCTTCGTAGTTGCTGGTCGAGATGTCGACGGTTTGCAGCGCCTCAACCGGAGGAATCAGCGCCGTCAGCAGCCCGGTGCGGTGATTATTGTCGATGCCTTCCAGTTGAACGTTATTTGCCATGCGTGATTGCCCGTTCACCTGCGTTGACAGGCTGTCCTGCGCATTGAAGAACACCGAATGGGGGCGGAACGCGCGCGTGGTTCCGGGCACCAGGTTCAGCAGCGATTGAAAATTGCGGTTAAAGCCCAGCGGCATGTCCGCCAGCTGTTGTGTTTCGATCTTTCGACCTGTATCGGCGCGGTCGGTTTGCAGTAGCGGTGCCTCAGCTGTCACCTGAATGGTTTCTGTTACGTCTCCGGGCTGCAGCGATAAATCGACGCGCACGGTGGTATTGACGATGACATCGACGTTCTGTCGAACGGCCTTTTTGAAGCCGGTCAGCTCTGCGGACACGACGTAGGTGCCCGGGGGCAAATCTGGAAACGCGTAGTAGCCGGCCTGCGTGGTTTCGCTGGTACGCGCTACTCCCGTGTTCGTTTCTCTGATTACGACTTTGGCGGCCGGTGTGGCTGCGCCTGTAGCGTCGGTGATTGTGCCCAGCAGCGTTCCACTGACCGCCTGAGCAGAGCATATGTGCACAGGCAGCGCAAGCAGCGCTGCAAGACACACAACCCGGTGTTTATTCATTGCAAGCTCCCCGTTGGTTAGCGTCCGGCGACGCCGGACATGGGTGAGATCGTATCAAATGCGCGCAATCCCACGTGGTACACAAAGAGGGTGCAAACACGGAGGCTCGGCAACAGCGATATGGAGATTACCCCGCTCGGTGTGGGAGCGTGGGCAATCGGCGGAGGTGGATGGCAGTTTGGCTGGGGGCCTCAGGACGACGACGACTCGATCGCTGCGATACGCAAGGCGCTGGACGCGGGTATGAACTGGATCGATACCGCAGCGGTGTACGGGCTCGGGCACTCTGAAACGGTAGTAGCGCGTGCTCTGGAGGGGAGGACTGACCGTCCATTGGTGTTCACGAAATGCGAGCGCCGTTGGGACGAAAATCGGCAGATCTTCAAATCGTTGAAAGCCGACTCCATCCGTTATGAATGCGAGCAGAGTCTCCGCCGTTTGAATGTGGACGTCATCGATCTGTACCAGATTCACTGGCCCGAGCCGGACGAAGACATCGAAGAGGGCTGGGAGACGATGGCGCGTCTGAAAGAGGAAGGAAAGGTGCGCTGGATCGGTGTCTCGAACTTCAGCCGGGAGCAGATGGAGCGGGCACGCAAGATCGCACCGATCACCTCGCTCCAGCCGCCATACTCGATCCTTTCACCTGAGATCGAGAACTCGCAGCTGCCCTACTGCCAGGAACACACGATCGGCGTGATCGTGTACTCGCCGATGAAGTCAGGTCTGCTTAGCGGGCGCATGACCCGGGAACGGATCGCCTCAATGCCGGACGATGACTTCCGCAAACGCACGCCGCATTTTCAGGAGCCGCTGTTGACGCGTAACCTGGAAATGGTCGAGCTGCTGCGCGAAATCGGAGCAGCACACGGCCGGACGCCTGGCGAGGTCGCGATCGCGTGGACCCTCCGGCACGGCGCCGTTACGGCCGCTATCGTCGGGGTGCGCTCGGCTGAGCAGGTGGACGGTGTGATCGGCGCCGGCGGCTTCCGCCTCTCCGAACAGGAGGTCGCGCGCATCGCAGAACGCCTGCGAACCTGAGGTCGATTGCATTACAATGAAGGAGTCTGCAGGTAGCGAGCGGGAGTAACTCAATGGTAGAGTCACAGCCTTCCAAGCTGTTGGTTGCGGGTTCGATCCCCGTCTCCCGCTCCAGCGTTTTACACACGGTCCCAACGGCAATTCGCGGTTAGTTCGCTGTCTTCTGAGCGGCCGGATCTGCGTATTGCTTGTTGCTGCCCAGGCAACATCCTCGGCGCCTTGCACGCCTCTAAAAACCTGTTGCAATGTTATTCTTCAATGGCCCTCAAGGCTGCTAATGACGTCCCCTCAACCAGAGCCGCCGTTTGCCTCAGAATTCGCGTGTAGAGGCGGTGTTCTGATCGTCGAGGACGAGGCGATCACTGCATTGTATCTGCGACAGCAGCTGGAGCAACTTGGCTGTTCGATCACCAGCGTTGTCGGTTCCGGCGAAGAAGCCCTGCGCACCCTTGATGAGAGAGACGAGGCTCAGAGGCCGGCCGTCATCCTCATGGACATCAAGCTTTCCGGCAAGCTGACGGGAACCGAAACAGCGAAGATCGTGCAGGAGCGGTTTCGAATCCCCGTCGTGTACCTCAGCGCACACAGCGACAGTGCCACGTTGAAAGAGCTGGAGGGATCGGGCGAGCAGGGATTCCTCACAAAGCCTGTCCGACCGCGGGATCTGTTTGCAGTCATGCAGCTTGCAATCTTCAGGCATGAGCAGCAGAAGGAACAACGAAAGGCCTGGGAGGAATTCTGCCGGAGGTCTCGCGATCAGCTGGATCAGTTCACGTACGCCGCGGGCCACGATCTCCAGGAGCCGTTACGCACCGCGACCGCGTTCGTGGAACTCCTGGCGAGGCGCTCCTCAGCGAAGCTCGATGAAGAGGACCGCTACCTTCTAAAGGAGATCAAGGGCGGGCTGACTCGAATGAACACGCTGCTGCAGGACCTGCTCGGCTACGCGCAGGCGGGCCTGTCCGACGGCGCTCCGGTCCCTGAAGGACCTTCGGAAGCTGCCCTCGACTGGGCGAAGGAGAACCTGCGCGAAGCAATTGCCGAAAGCAGAGCCACGATCACGCATGGGCCACTACCGGTCGTTCGTGCCGATCCATCTCAGCTCGTCCAGGTGTTCCAGAATCTGCTTGCGAATGCGATTAAATACCGAAGGAGCGACTGTGCTCCGCAGGTCGAGATTACCGCGCATAACGTTGATGACGCGTGGCTCTGGCGAGTTCGCGACAATGGTATCGGTTTCGAGGCGCAATACGCGGAAGCGATCTTCGCACCGTTCAAGCGCCTGCACGGTCAGCAGACGTTTCCTGGCACCGGTATTGGCCTGGCTATCTGCCGCAAGATCATTGAGGCGCACGGAGGTCGAATCTGGGCGGAGTCATCTCCGGACCAGGGGTCGGTGTTCAGCTTTACACTTCCCCGGTAGCAGCCCCGATGTCCGGCTTCAGGATCATTGATCCACCGCACGCTTTCGTGCGGTGACGAAAAGATCGCTTTCGAACGTGTCGGGCTGCGAAAACACAATCCATCGCTCGTCCGGTGAGATGGTGAGGCTATTGACGTCCGCTACAAGGTTGCGATCCAGTCGCGCGACGCGTTCGGGGCCCGGTGCTCCTGGCCGGTAGCGCATAAGCGTGCGCGGCTCCCGGTCATGGCCGAGAAAGTAAGTGTGCTTGCCCGCCACATCCCAGTGGCGCCGGACAAAGAAAGGGATCGTGGGAAGAAGCACGTGCTCGTCCTCCCCGTCCGGGTTGACGCTCCAAATCCCGGGTTCGGCCAGTGCGGGCAAGAAGAGCACCGAACCATCGACAGGTGACTCGATCGCGTCATACCCGGCACGCCCGCTGACCCGAACAGCTTCGCCTCCGTTAACGGGCGACCGCCAGATCTGCACGCGCCCGCCGCGATTTGAGTTGAAGTAGATCCATTTTCCGTCGCGGGAAAACGCGGGATTTCGTTCTTCGAACGAGTTGCGATGGAGCAGACGAGGCTCACCTCCAGAAGCGTTGACAACATAGATTGCGCAGTTCCCCTTCAACCGGGCGTCGAATGCGATCCACTGCCCATCCGGTGACCATCTCGGTGTTCCGAGTAATCTACCACCGGTTCGCCGGCTCAGGTACGTCAGCCGCCTCTGCTGCGTGCCATTCCGATCCGCCGTCCAGATCTCCCATCCGCCGCTTCGATCCGAAGCCCAGACCAACTTCGTGCCATCAGGAGAGAAACGTGGGAAGAGGTTCTGGCCCACTGACTGGATAAGAGGCTGGGCGGGGGACGATCCGTCAAGCGATCTGAGCCAGAGATTGATATTTATGCGTGCGTTTGTGTAGACAAGCAGACGACCATCACGGCTGACGGCGGGGGCCAGAACACGTTCTGCGGCAACGGGAACGGGCAGGATCTGGCGCGTCTCCGTATCGATCTTCCATAGCTGATACATTCCACCCCGCGCAGACGAGAACAGCAGTGAATGTGAGTCGGGCATCCACGTCAGTCCGCGGATGTCCTGGGCATCGTGAGTCAGCCGATGTTCACGCCCGCTGGCCCTGTCCAGCAGGTATATGTCGCAGTTCGAAGCGCTAAACTGCCGAACGAAGGCGACCCTTCGTGAGTCCGGCGAAACTGCAGGGAAGAAGTCGTGCGAAAGCCCGTGCGGGCGGCTCAACTGTCTGCGGGTGCCTGAAGTGGTATCGAACTCCCACAGAGCGGCACCCTGCTGCGACCCCGCGACATCACTGATAATCAGCCGATGCCCTTCCGGTGTCCACACCGGCCCTGGATAGGCCGCAGATAAAAGCAGGTCCGATCGCCAGTTGAACCACTCAAACCAGCGGATCTCGGTCAGCTTGCGCTGCCGGCTCCCGTCCGCCTCCATGCTCCAGACCTCAATGCCGTCAGCGGACGTGCGCAGGAATGCAATCTGCCGTCCGTCAGGCGAGTAGGCCGGGTGTAGATCTCGCTCACCTGTGGATGTCAACTGGACGGGCTCGCTACGATCTGCGTCCACGGCGTACAGGTCGAAGTCATCACCGCCGCGATTCCACGCAAACACCACGCGCTCGCCCGTCGGCGAGATCGTAGGATCAAGCTCCTGCCCGGGAAGACCCGTCAGCGGGTACGTCCATGTTTCGGCTGCTATGTCGCCCGCGGCCCGCGCGCGACCTGCCCAACGGAACCCCAGCAGCGCCCCACCAGCAACGGAGAACGCGCACGCGAGAACAGCGGCGAGCATGAACCGCCACGGACCACCGGCATGACGACTCTGGCCACGAGATTGATGTGGCTCCGGGTCCAGGTGCTCGACCTCTGTTGCTGCACTTGCGGCTGGCCGGTGTTCGAACTGGACAGCATATCCGCCTTTGGGAAGGCTGATAAGGATCGGCGCGTCTGCCCCATCGCGTTCGTAATAACGCTGAATCTTCTCGCGAAGCCGGCGAGCCTCACTTCGGACGACAGGGTCGGTCTTTGGGTTGTAACCGGGGTCGCGGCCAAACACCGCGACCCCGATGGCGACCTCTTTGACATCTGCGTCCTGACCGGTCGCACTCTTCAGAACCACGTAGCGCAGAAACTGCGACATGCGGTCGGAGTTCTGAAACTCGGGGCTTGCGAGCATTCGCCTCAACTGATCGCGAATGTCGTCACCCAGATCCGCGCCAGTGGCGCCGTCCGTCGGGAAATTGTAACCAAGTTGTTGCAAAAGAAGAGCTTACCTGCACCATTCTACCGCTTCACACCCCTGTTCTACCCCTGGACGGGCACTCGTGACTCATGTTTTCTTTCTCGTCGGATCTCAGTCACTTGCGCGTGCATGCCGCTGTTTGCACTTTGACTGCGGGGCACGGTTTTGGCAGAGTATGGGCAATGAACCGACGGATGTCTTACGCGGCAGGCGCTGTCCTGGCTCTTGCGGGAGCCGTAACGCTGCTGTCAAGAGAGAGCAGCGCATTTGCAACGCTGGCGTCTACGGTGCTCATCGGCAAGCAGACGAACAACGAATATCTGCTCGCTACAAACCAGTTACTCCGACCGGCATCGCAGCAGTGGCTGCTTCGCGGCCGGCCGGTTGACATAGCGTTTGATAGCCAGAAGAGCCGGCTCGCCGTCCTGAACATGCGTGGTGTCAACCTGCTCGACGCGACGACGGGAGCCGAGATCGCGACGGTTGGAACGAAAACCACGTCCTATATGGGCGTCGTCTTCCGCCCCCGAGATCGCGAGCTCTGGGTCAGCGAAGCGACCCGCAACGGACCGGACAGTATTCTGATTGCGTCTCTGGACCCGTCCGGCAAGCCCGGGGAGAAGGCGCGGATTGAGCTGCCTGGGCATCCCGTACCGGCCGGGATGGCGTTCTCACCGGACGGCCGCACGGCCTGGGTGGCATTCACGAATAACAACTCAGTCGCAGTGATCGACGCCGACGCCCGCAAGGTCATCCGTGAGATCCCGACCGGCATGGTGCCGTACGGGCTCGTTGCTTCACCGAAGAGGAACCGCCTCTACGTATCGAACCGCGGAGGACGACGCCCCTCCGGCTCTGACACACGGGCCTGGTCCAGCCAGTCGGAAGTCGCAACAGATCCCACAACCGGAGCTACAACGACGGGAACGCTAAGTGTAATCGACCTTCAAACGTTGAAGGAAGCGCAGATCGATACCGGCCTCGCTCCAGCTGGAGTTGCGCTCTCACCAGACGAGAATACGCTCGCGGTCGCCAACGCCCACAGCGATTCAGTTACGGTTGTCGACGTCGAGAGCCTGAAGACGGCGCAGGTGAAGCTGCCATCGTATCCGGAAGGCTCGTTCGGGGTGACGCCTTCGTCGCTCGCCTTCGCGCCAGACGGCCGCAGTTTGTACGTTGCTTGCGGCGGCACGAACGGCGTTTACGTGCTGCGTCGTGCAGGCGGCCAGAAGTGGCAATTCGCAGGTGCGGTTCCTTCGGGCTGGTTTCCCGCGGCGCTGACGATTGATGGCACAGGCGCGCTTCACATCGCGAACGTTAAAGGGCTTGGGAGCACTGTCAACCGCGCTGGCACACACAACTCACGCGAGTTCGAAGGCTCAGTGTGGAAGCTTCCTGCTCCGACCGAGCAGCAACTGGCGTCCGGCGTGCGTCAGATGCAGGCCGCGAACAGCCCCCGGTTCGAACCCGCGAAGGGCGTGCACGAGCTATCCAAGCTGGGCATCCGTCACGTCTTTCTCATCATCAAGGAGAACCGGACCTACGATCAGGTGTTCGCGGACATTCCGAAAGGCAGGCGTGACGAGAAGCTCGTGATGTATGGGCGTGATGTTACACCCAACCACCACGCTCTTGCCGAGCAGTTTGTACTGCTGGATAACTTCTATACCGGCGGTGCCATCTCCTTCGATGGCCATCAGTGGCTGATGCAGGGCTTTGTCAACGATTACGTGGAGCGTGGACTTACGTCCGCACCCAGGGGCTACGCCTGGAACATGGCTGATGCACTTACCGTCGCGCCTACGGGTTTCTTCTGGCAGGACCAGCGCCGGCCCATGGATGTTCGTCTGTACGGACCTTTCTCTCTACACATTCGCTGGGATCCCGCAACTCGCCGCGCGATCGATATCGACGAGGGAGACCTTTCCAGCTGGCAGACTTACTGGGATCTTTATAAGAACAACGGCTGGCGAGACGCCGTAGGTAATCGAAGCGGTGTTCCGGCGCTGCAGAAGCTTGTCAGCTCGCAGTACCCCGCCAGCTCAATGAACATCCCCGATCAGATTCGCGCCGAGGCCTGGCTCGAAGAGCTTGCGGTTCGCGAGAAGAGCGGGCAGATGCCGAATCTGCTGATCTTCACCATGACGAGCGATCACACAATGGGACGCCGGCCTGGGTTTCCTACGCCTCGAGCGATGGTTGCCGACAATGATCTCGCACTCGGGCGCATGGTGGAGGGCATCACCAAAAGCCGCTTCTGGCCGCAGAGCCTGATTCTGGTCACCGAGGACGACGCGCAGGACGGCGTCGATCACGTTGACGGTCGCCGCACGATCATGCTGGCTATTGGTCCGAACATCCGCAGGGGAGTTCTGGACAGCAATCACTACAACCACTCGAGCCTGATTCGAACAGTCCAGGACATCTTTCGCATCAAGCCGAAGGTTCGCTACACAGCCAGTGCGCGTGCGATGAATACATTGTTCACAACAAACGTCAACGCACAGCCCTATACAGCGCTGACCCCGAAAGTGAACCTGA
>DASQEG010000209.1:0-2406 GCA_035633775.1 Bryobacteraceae bacterium | reverse complement strand
AGTACCCCCGGAAGAGATGTTCTTCACTCTTCAGGGCAGTGAGGAAGATGATCGGGGTGTCGCGTGAGCGATCCCGCTCACGTATCATGGCAGCCGTTTCGAAGCCGTCCATGTCAGGCATTTTTACATCGAGGAGGATGACGGCGAAGTCATGCTCCAGACAGGCGCGGAGCGCCTCTTTGCCTGATTGGGCCTTAACCATCTCTTCACCGAGATCGTCAAGCACCGCCTCCAGTGCAACAAGATTCTCCGGCCGGTCATCGACGAGCAGAAGTTTGACCTTCTGGTTCTGGAGTTCCGGAGGCGTATCCATCGCCTTTGCAGCAGCGAGATCCATTCGGATTTCCGGGCCGAACTACTCGGCCGGCTGTACCTCCGTCATTCGATGTGTCTGAACCTGTGGCAGCCAGACACGAAGCAGGGCCACCAGCTCTTCCAGGACTACGGGCTTCGGAATGTAATCGGAAGCACCTGCCTCGATGCATTTCTCACGGTCGCCGCGCATGGCCTTGGCCGTGAGCGCGATAACCGGAAGCTTCCGGAACTCAGGTACCTGGCGAATGCGGCGAGTCGTCTCGTAGCCGTCCATCTCAGGCATCATGATGTCCATCAGAACCAGGTCGATATCCGGATGCTGGTGCAGCATCTCCAGCCCTTTTCGGCCGCTCTCGGCGTGCAGAACCGTAAGCTTGTGCCGCTCCAGCCCGCTGGTCAGCGCAAAGATATTGCGGACATCGTCGTCTATGATCAGGACTTTGCCGCCGGTGAGCACCGCATCTTTGCTGCGGGCTTCGGCGATGATGCGCTTTTGCTCCTCGGTCAGGTCCTCCTCACGCCTGTTCAGGAATACCGCTGTTTCTTCCATCAGGCGATCGACGCTGGGAACCGTCTTAAGGACCGCATGCTCTCCGGCCTCGCGCAGAGCAGCCTCTTCCTGCGGAGTCAACTTACCGACCGCGTAAACAATCATTGGAAGCTCCGGGCGACCCGCCTGTTTCTGCAATTTTTCCGCGAGTTCGGAAGCACGCATATCCGTGAGCTGAGGTGTAAGCACGGCGCAGTCGAACTCAGTGGTGGCTGCCACGTCTATTGCTTCTTGTCCGGTGGCGACTGCAGTCGTGACCACGCCGGACTGATCCCCGATCGTTTCGGTCAGCATACGCCTGCGATCCGGGTCTGAATCCGCGAGCAGCAGCGTATGTGTCGTGTCTCTGACCGAGCGCTCAATGCGTTCAAAGGTTCGCTCCAGGACGTTTAGGTCGGCGACCTTTTCCGTGTAGGACTCAGCGCCAAGCGCGAGACCGCGACGGTAATCCTCGTCCACTGAAATGACGTGTACCGGTATGTGACGGGTTGCGGGATCGTATTTCAGCCTGCTAAGCACCAGCCATCCGGCCATATCAGGGAGCCGTATGTCCAGCGTGATTGCAGTGGGACGCAGTTCGCGTGCCACCTTAAGCCCTTTGTCTCCGCGAGGCGAGACTACACATTTGAACCCTCGTGCGTGCGCGAGGTCAATCAGGAGAGGGTAGTAGTTCGGATCGTCCTCAATCATCAGCAGAACCTTGTCGCCGCTGTTGATAATCGCGCGATCATCTTTGATTTCCGCGCTCATCAAGGCTGCCGATGGAGGGAAGGTGTCGTTCTCCGCTGCGGTCGAACGGGTCGGGGACGCAGCCTTCGTGGGCACGGCCACCGGGCCTGTCGTGGTCCCACTGCCGTTCGCTGGTGCCGCTGGGACCGGCGTTGCCGCCGGGGGCGGTGCTGCCGGAGGAACCGACGGTGGCGCGGGACCGGAGGCAGCTGCGGGCCGCGGTGCAGGTACAGCCGCAGGTGAAGGTGCGCCCGTCGCCGCTGCGGGCACATCACGGTCCGTCCTGACCGGACGTGTATCCAGCATGCCCGTGCGAGCGCGCCGCAGCTTCTGTTCCGGAACCGGCACGTAAGTCAGCGGAAGGAAGAGTGTGAACGTGCTGCCCTGTCCGGGCTCGCTCGTAACCCGAATCTCGCCTCCAAGCAGCCTTGCAATCTCACGGCTGATGGACAGGCCGAGTCCCGTGCCGCCGTACTTGCGGCTGGTAGTGCCATCAGCCTGACGGAATGCCTCGAAGATGATCGCCTGCTTCTCAGGTTCGATGCCGATGCCGGTGTCAACCACATCAAACGCAACCACCGCTCCGGCTGCGGACAGGATCTCGTTATCAGAACTCCAGCCCTCGACCGCACGGCGGAAACGCAGGGTTACAGCGCCGTTTTCCGTGAACTTGACAGCATTCGAAACTAGGTTCTTCAGCACCTGCTGCAGCCGCTTGCTGTCGGTGATCATGCTGCGGCCGAGGCCGTTGTCGAGCTGCACCTCGAAGGCGAGGCCGCGGCCCTCCGCCTCGTGCCGGAAGGGCCGGGCAA
>DASQEG010000208.1:0-3821 GCA_035633775.1 Bryobacteraceae bacterium | reverse complement strand
GGACCTCCCTCGCCGTGTATCGTCAGGTCCTGAGACAGGACAGCAGGATCGCTGGCAGCCACCTGAACACCGGCCGGGCACGCCGTCGTAGTGGTTTGTGCCAGCCCCGACTGCTGCACAATCGCGGCCGCTGCGGCGGCGCTCCCGGTCACTTTAGTCAGCCGCTGCACAAGATCGCGGCGACTCAGTGCCCCGTCCTCAAAAAGGTGCAGCAGGCTTCGTACTCGATCGTTCTCCATCAGACCTCCTGTTCGGGTCAGGCTATCAGATGCTCAGCTTGCGATGCGCGATTGTTATACTCCGACCAGAATGAAACGGCGAGATGTACTGAAAACGGCTCTCGCTGCGGCCCCCGCGGCGGCTGCCCAGCAGCATGGCCCCGAACACGCCCCGGCTGCAGCTCAGGCCAAGCCCGGAACCGTTAATGCGGCGACTGCACGTAAGCGTTTGCTCTTTGATGACCACCAGTTACAGACCGTAGCGACGGTTTGCGACCTGATCATTCCAGCGACGGACACCCCGGGCGCCCGGGCCGCGAAGGTGCACGACTTTATCGACCTCATCCTGAACGACGGGCCGGCGGAGCGACGGAACCGGTTCCTTTCCGGGCTGGGCTGGGTTGACGGATATGCGATTCGAACCCATGCGAAGCCTTTCGTCCGTTGCTCCGCAGCGCAGCAGACGGCAATGCTAAAGGCCTTCATGGATGCACCGGCCGGGACCGAACTCGCGCCCGGAGCCGCCTTCTTCAACGATATCAAGGGCCTCACCACCATGGGCTACTACACCAGCCGCGAAGGCATCGCCGAACTGAACAAGGGCAATCGCGTGCCCGCGAGCTTCAACTGCAAGTCGACCGGAGGCCGGGCATGACGCAGATCAGAACTGCACCTGCTGAGTTCGACGCCATTGTTGTCGGATCGGGAGCGACAGGCGGCTGGGCGGCTAAGGCGCTGACTGAAGCCGGGATGCGTGTAGCCGTCCTCGAGGCGGGGCCGAAGATTACACCGAAGGACTTCAGCGAGCACGTCGAGCCGTACCAACTCCCATACCGAGGCTTTTCTCCGAAGGTCATTGACCGGCGTCCGATTCAGGGCCAGGTCTACGCATGTCGTGAATCGAATCACCAATGGTTCGTGGATGACATCGATAACCCGTACACAACGCCGAAGGACCAGCCCTTTAACTGGATTCGCATGCGCGTGCTCGGAGGACGTTCGCTGTCCTGGGGACGCCAGAGCTACCGCATGGGAGACATCGACTTCAAGGCTGCGAGCCGTGACGGCTACGGCGACGACTGGCCCATCTCCTACGCCGACCTTGTCCCGTATTACGAGCGCGTCGAGCGTTATGTCGGCATCAGCGGCATGGAAGAAGGGTTGCCTCAGCTGCCGGACAGCATCTTTCAGCCGCCGATGGAGTTCACATGCGGCGAGGAGATTCTGCGCGACCGCGTGAAGGACAAAATGGGCCGCGTGGTGACGATCGGTCGCGTGGCGATTCTGACCAAACCTCTAAATGGCCGGCAGGCCTGCCACTATTGCGGTCCATGCGAACAGGGCTGCGCGACGTTTTCATATTTCAGCAGTCCGTTCACCACGCTCAAAGACGCCGGTGCAACCGGCCGAATGACGCTGATCACGGACGCGGTGGCGAGTCATGTCATCACCGACAGGAGTACTGGCCGTGCCTCCGGCATTGCCTACATTGATCGCACCACACGTGAGCCGAGAGAGGTGCGGGGCAAGGTCGTGCTGCTGTGTGCATCGACTCTGGAATCGACCCGGCTGCTGTTGAATTCTCAGAAGGGTGGGCTGGCCAACTCAAGTGGAGCGCTCGGCCACTACCTGATGGATCACATCTATGGGGGCGGAGCCGCCGGCGAAATGCCCATGCTGCGTGCCAACCCATGGTACGGTCCACCGCGCCGTCCCAATGGTATCTACATCCCGCGTTTCCGAAACGTCAAGGAGACCACGACCAACGGCTTCATCCGTGGGTACGGATATCAGGGCGGAAGCACGCCTGCGTTTGCGATGAATGCACCCGGATTTGGCGTTGAATTCAAGAACGCGGTTCGTGAGCAGGGACGGTGGAACACGAACCTGGGCGTTTGGGGCGAGTGTCTGGCGCGGTACGAGAACTTCGTCGAGATCGACAACGAGAAGACCGATGCCTGGGGCATCCCCACGCTGAAGATCAACATGAAGTGGAGCGACAACGAGCTGAAGATCTTCGAAGACGCTCGTCAGCAGGCCGCCGAGATGTTGACGGCTGCGGGGGCGACGAACGTCCACGTCACCGGCCGTCCGTCAGTTCCCGGGTTTTGTATTCACGAGATTGGCACTGCCAGGATGGGCTCGGACCCGAAGAAGTCGGTTTTGAACGGCTACTGCCAAACCCACGATGTGAAGAATTTGTTCGTAACGGACGGGGCGGCGTGGGTTTCCAGCGCTTGCCAGAACCCCACGCTGACCATGATGGCTCTCACCCTGCGCAGCTGCGACTACATCGTGGATGCCATGAAGAAGGGCAACCTCTGAGCTGCCCTCTACCGAACGTGGACGGTCCTGTACCTGGATTCAACAAGCGAATAAGCGCCGTAGCAGACCAATCCGGCAGCCACCAGCGCCAACAGGATCTGTCCATACGGCTGTCGAGCGAGTGCATCGAGGGCTCCTTCGAGTCCCTGAGCCCGGCCGGGATCATGCCGCAATGCCGCCTGGAGGACAAAGACGCCGATAATTCCAAACACGATTCCCCTGGCGACGTAGCCCCACTTGCCGGCGCGGATCACCCAATCGTGGCCGGCGGGCAGCGAGCGAAGGTGCTTTCGGAACTTCTCGTGCAAGCCCTCGCGGATCTGCATGATGCCACCAACAAGAATCGCAGCTCCAAGGATCGCTACCAGGAGTGTGCCTGCCGGTGCGTTCATTAACTTTGCAGTCATGGATGCGGTGCCATCGCCAGAACTCGCGCCGTTTCCGGTTAGCAGCTTCAGTGCGTACAGGCCCGTGGTCGCGTAGGCAATTCCGCTGAAAAGGTAAAAGGCACGTTTGCCCATTCCCCTTGCGCCTGAACCTTCGTGTTCCACATCGAGGAACGCGCACATAATGCGCCACAACGAATAGGCAAGCAGGCCGATGCCGATTACAGCAAGCGCGAACTCACCGAAAGGCTGCTCGGCAATTCTGCCTACCGCGCCTTTGCTGTCCGTGGTTTCGCCTCCTTCACCGAACGCGGTCATTAGTGCCAGCACGCCTATGAGAAGGTAGACAACGCCTTTGCAGGCCATGCCTATGCGTGTCAGAGTTTCAAATCCGCCGCGCGGGGTTGCTGTCTGCGAACTGAGCGGGATGTTACGGGAATGTGCCATTCCATGCGCCTCCGGACATTGGATCGCGAAGGCGAGGGCACAGTTTCGTAATGGCTTACTAATGCGGGTCGCGGCCCTTCACACGGTCATACATATGACGGTCTGAAACAGTACCCAACCCCTCGTTATAGAAGCTGGTGTTCCCGAGCGCCTCTTTCAGGTCTTCGCGAAAGTTGTGTAGCGCACGCAATTGCTCAGCGAGTGCCGGCAGTCTGCGCCCGGAGTTCGTGGTGAAGAACTGCTGATACCCGCCGTTCTCCAGTAAGCCAATCTCGTCGCCCATCAGAACACCCGCATCTTTGACGACAGGCGGACCGTCACCACGGTCGTCGAGGACCGCCACGCAGCCATGCTTCACCACCCTTGAGCCATTGACGGTGAACCCAGCCTTGCGGAGGGCATCCAGATGGTCGCTGAATGTGAGTGTGCGTGCCTTTGCGCGCCG
>DASQEG010000207.1:0-2518 GCA_035633775.1 Bryobacteraceae bacterium | reverse complement strand
CCCGGGGAGGTCTACCGAGCACCGCGAAGCTGGGCCGAGCGGAGTTACCGAAATCTCATCGATTACAACGTTGTAGATAAAGGTGGGCACTTCGCCGCTTGGGAACAGCCGCGACTCTTCTCCGAAGAACTCCGCGCGGCCTTCCGTTCACTCCGCTGACGCATAGAGCGAGGTCTAAGCGTAGAGGCCGCCGATCAGCAGTGACTGCCAGAATCTCTAAATTCCTTTGTAAGGACGTGAAGCGTGACTCATGATGAAGTGGTTTCGAAGGCCGAGGAGATCGCGAGCAGCGTGCTGGCGCCGTCCGCAGGGCCAAATGATAAAGCGGGGCGATTCTCAACCGAGGCTGTCACTTCCCTCGGCGAGGCTGGACTCCTCGGGTTGATGGTACCGGCGCACCATGGTGGGTCAGGCATGGGCCCTCGCACCTTTGCGGGCGCAATGGCGAAGCTCGCTGAGGCCGATTCCTCTGTCGCCATGGTCTACCTGATGCACACCCTTGGAACGGCGACTCTTTCCGCCGCTCGTCCCGCCGCCACTCAGGCAGTCACACCCATACTGCGGGAGATCGCTGCAGGCCGGCATTTGGCGACTCTCGCATTTAGCGAAGCGGGGTCCCGCAGCCATTTTTGGGCGCCTCTTTCTCGTGCACACCGGAACGGGAACGGCGTGCGTATCAGCGCAAAAAAATCCTGGGTGACCAGTGCAGGATATGCGCAGAGTTATGTGGTCTCCTCGCTCGCCCCTGAAGGGTCCGGACCTGCCGACTCGACGCTTTACGTACTTCCAGCAAAGACTGACGGCCTTTCAGTTGTGGCGCCCTGGGATGGCCTGGGACTAAGGGCCAACGCTTCCGCACCAATTGCGCTGGAGGACTGCGCAGTTCCGCCTGAATTTCAGCTGACGGATGACGGCGGCGGCTTCGGAACCATGATGAACGTGGTGCTTCCGTTGTTCAGCCTGGGGACAGCAGCTGTGGCTCTGGGACTTTCTCGAGCAGCGGTAGCTGAAACGGCAACCCACATGAAAACCGCGAAATTCGAGCACCTGGGTCAGAGCTTGGGCGAGAGCCTTCCGACGCTGCGCGCACAACTCGCAGCAATGCAGATACATACCGATGGGCTCTCCGCACGTGTCGACAACCTGGTTGACCACCTTGAGAAGCCCCGGGACACGACCATGCTGCGCGTGCTGGAGACAAAAGCTGCTGCCGGCGACACCGCGATTGAGGTTACGTCGACAGCAATGCGCGTTTGCGGCGGTGCGGCGTTCTCAAAGCATTTAAGCATCGAGCGCCTGTTTCGCGATGCGCATGCGGGCGCTGTAATGGCGCCGACCGGAGATGTGCTCCGTGAATTGATCGGCAGGTCGCTGTTGGGACTTCCGCTGTTCTGAACGCCGCTCGTGGCGAACCAATACTGATCCCGAGATTCTCATGCGAGATAAACCTGAGGGCCTATGAACAAGACGATCTGGGTGGGTGCTGTCGCCTACGATCCCAAAGTGGTAACGATCTGGGAAGGAATGCGGCGCTACTTCTACGAGGAAGCACAGCTTGCGGTTGAGGTCGTGCTGTTCCAGAGTTACGAGGCGCAAGTCAAAGCGCTGCTCTCAGCGCCCGGGCAGCCTGTGCCGCACATCGATATCGCCTGGAACACGAACCTCGCCTACCTGCAAGCGGACGAGTGGAGTAGTCACAGCTGTCGTGCCGTGGCTATGCGCGACACCGATCTCGGCTGGATGACAAAGATCGTGGCTGCGACCGGCGGTCCTGTTTCAACGCTGCCCGATCTGAAGGGTCGAACGCTCGCGCTTGGCAGCCGTGACAGCGGTCACGCCGCTATTCTGCCGGTCCATTTTTTGGAGCAGCAGGGCATGCGCGAGGGCCGCGATTATCGGTCCCTGCGGTTTGACAGCGATGTCGGCAAACACGGTGATACGGGGACCAGCGAAGTCGAAGTGGTGCGCGCCATACTCGACGGGCGAGCTGACGCCGGCGCTATCGGGAGTCCTTTCTGGAACACCGTCCGCAGCGAGCGTTTGGCGCCGGACGGGAGCCTTCGCGAGATCTGGTCTTCACCGCCCTATAACCATTGCATGTTTACAGCGCGGCCTGGTCTCGAGCCCGAGCAGGAGCGCAGGTTCGCAGACGCGCTCGCAGCAATGAGCTACGACAATCCGAATCACCGCCCGATACTGGACGCGGAAGGGCTCCAGCGCTGGCTGCCACCTCATGTGGATGGCTATGCCGCGCTGCGCGAGGCCGCAGGCGAACAGGGATTCTTCCGGCGGCAACTCGCACAACTGGTGTGAAGAAGTAACCAGCGCAGCTGTATGTTACGCGCAGTTGAAGATTCTTGCGAGTCCGTTCGCGTGTTCCCGTTCTCGTTCAACGGCCCGCCGAACCATAGCGAAAGACTCGGCCAGAGGAAAGATGTCGGGCCTGATGAACAGATCGGCATCTTGCGCCCCAACCGGATGCCAGTACACACCCTCAGCAGTGATGGTGACTTCCGGC
>DASQEG010000206.1:0-2935 GCA_035633775.1 Bryobacteraceae bacterium | reverse complement strand
AGTTCCGCGACGAGCTTCTGGTACGCACGTGAAGGCAGAACGAAGTCTTCATTCAGGTTGGTAACAGTCTTAGTGGTCTTGCGCCCATCCCTGTGCCGCACAGTGCTCTTGAACTTCTTCGCCGCCACTCCGCCCGGCACCAGCGAATACCCGAAGCTGTTGGCGATTTGCTCAAAATCGGCGATTCGGTTGGCGCTTGGGGTTTCATGGATGCGGTAGACGGAGGGCGTCTCGAGTTCTTCGAGATGTCCTGCCACGGCCTCATTCGCAGCCAGCATGAACTCCTCTATGATGCGGTGCGCGATGTTGCGCGGACTGCGACTCACGCCCTTCATCTGGCCTTCGGGGTCGAACTCGATGACAGGCTCAGGCATGTCGAAGTCGATCGAGCCACGTTTGGTTCGCCGGCGGTTTAAGATCAGCGCCAGCTCACGCATCAGCTCAAATCGCGGCACGAGGCGGGAGTACCGCTCGCGCTGCTCCTTGTCACCCTCGAGGATCAGGTGAACGTTGGTATAGGTCATGCGCTCTGCCGAGCGAATCACACCACGCACGAACTCCTGAGCTACCACGTCACCTTTTGGATCGAGTTCGAGGAGAGCCGAGAGGACCAGGCGATCCACCTGCGGTTTCAACGAGCACAGTTCCGTAGACAACTCGACAGGCAGCATGGGAACGGCGCGATCAGGGAAGTAAACGCTGGTACCGCGTGCCAGAGCCTCGCGATCGATGGGGCTCCCCGGCTGGACGTAATACCCGACATCAGCGATATGAACGTGCAGGGCATAATTGCCATGCGGAAGCCGGTCGACCCAAACAGCATCGTCGAAGTCACGAGCGGTTTCACCGTCGATGGTTACGATCTCGTAGTCGCGGAAGTCACGCCTGCGGGCGATCTCCTCTTCGGGCAGCGTGAGCGAGTAGCTCTTCGCCTGCTGGATGACTGCGTCGGGAAACTGATGAGGGATATGAAACTTACGAATGATGATTTCTACGTCGATGCCGAAGTCATCCGGATGACCCAGCACTTCGATCACCCGGCCGGTGGGATTCTCGCCGCCTTCGGGGTAGTCCAGGATCTGGACGTTCACAATCAGGCCGTCGAGGTCTTCTACTGCTTCGATCTTTAGCGGCTTAACGCCGACCCTGTGTATCGATTCGCGCGAGGGTGGAATCTCCATTCCTTCAGGGATATCCACCCACTGCTGGATCCTGTCGTCATGGGGCTTCACGGAACAGCCGCTCCGCCTGATCCGGAACTCGCCGACCACCGTCGCGTGCGCGCGGCGAAGGATGCGCAGGACCTCGCCCTCCGCACGGCCGTTCTCGTCAAAGCGTACAACGCGAGCAATGACGCGATCCCCGTGCATGGCATCCTGCAATTTGTCCGGGGGAATGAACAGGTCGCCTTTCATCAACGGCACTTCACGCTCGGCGACGACGAAACCATAGCCATCCCGATGCACACTCACACGGCCGTTGAGAAACTCCCGGCTGCCGGAGGTAAGGACGAACTGCCCTCCCCTAAGTTCAATCAGCTCGCCACGCTCGGTCAGAACCGTGAGCAGGGCATCCAGATTCTCCCGCGCCTCGCCCTTAAGTCCGAGCTCACGCACCAGCTGCTTGAAGGTGGCCCGGGCATGAGGCAGTGAGCCAATGTGCTCCAGCAGGGTGCTCTCATTCATCGGTCCTGAACGCGTTCGTCGCACGGGTCCATTATGCGCCACATGAGTACAATCGAGCTATGCAACTGGCGGCCGTACGCCTGACCGTTCCCGAGGGCGCCAACATCATTGTCGGTACCAGCCATTTCATCAAGACGGTCGAAGATCTTTATGAGGCTCTGGTGAATACGGTGCCTCAGATGAAGTTCGGCATCGCGTTCAGTGAGGCGTCAGGACCATGCCTGATTCGCGCCGACGGCAATCATGAGGAACTGCAGGCCGCAGCGGTGGCAAACGCGCAGGCGGTGGCTGCGGGCCACACGTTCTACATCGCTATGCGTGATGGCTATCCCATCAATGTGCTCGGCCGGATCAAGGACGTTCCGGAGGTCTGCACCATCCATTGTGCGACCGCAAACCCGGTGGAAGTGATCGTGGCCGAGACGGAACAGGGCCGGGGTATTCTCGGGGTGATTGACGGCTCGTCACCCAAAGGTGTTGAAGACGAGGCCGGCCGCGAGTGGCGTCATTCCTTCCTCCGTAAGATCGGGTATAAACGGTGATCCGCGACGAAGCTCATCTCGACGAACTGCTCTCGACTCCTTCCGAAGCCGACGTGTCCGCCTTGCGCGAGCTTGAGGGCGACCTCATTCTGCTGGGCGTCGCCGGCAAAATGGGGCCTACGCTGGCGCTGCGGGCACGGCGAGCCAGTCCACAGAAACGCATCATCGGCGTTTCGCGATTCTCGTCGCCCGGCCTCCGTACGCAATTGGAAGCCGCTGGAGTCGAGTGCATCGAGGCGGATCTGCTCGACCGCGACCAGGTGGCGAGCCTCCCTGACGCGCCGAACGTCGTGTATCTGGCCGGCCGCAAGTTCGGGTCCAGCGGTGATGCCTCGCTCACCTGGGCGATGAATGCACTCGCTCCGGCGAACGTCTGCGAGCATTACCGAAACAGCCGCATCGTCGCTTTTTCGAGCGGCAACATCTACCCGTTCCTGCCGGCCATGTCGGGCGGCGCAACAGAAGCAACACCGGTTGCTCCGGTCGGCGAGTATGCGCAGTCGGTGCTTGCTCGTGAGCGTGTTTTTGACTACTACTCGCGCCGGTACGGAACGCGCGTGGTCCTGTTAAGGCTCAATTACGCGGTGGAGATGCGTTACGGTGTCCTGCTGGATATCGGTAGTGCCGTCTACGCGGGGCAGGCAGTCAGCCTGGGTATGGGCGCGGCGAATGTCATCTGGCAGGGGGATGCGAACTCCGTCTCGCTGC
>DASQEG010000205.1:0-6476 GCA_035633775.1 Bryobacteraceae bacterium | reverse complement strand
TCGGCCGCTCTGCGGTGTTCCCGATCCACCGCAGAATTCAGCTTGCGCATGGTGCTGTCGTCGATTTTGTTGTGGAGTGCTGCCAAAGCTTTCTGAAGCCCAGGATGACGCTCCAGCGCCTGGTGCCTCACCACGATGGCGCACTGATAGGGCGGAAAGTATCCGCGATCATCCTCCAGCACACGAAACGCGGTGCCTGCCAGTGCGCCGTCGGTTGCATTCGCCGCACCCATCTCGATTCGCCGAGCTTCGAGCGCGGGATACAACAGACCGAGATCCATGGTTGCCGGCGAACCCTGCAGCCGCAAATCGTAGGCAGCCACGAGGCCTCTCAGTCCGTCCGGTCGTCCGACAAACTCAAACCCGACTCCGAGTTGCCAGGGCCGTGTCCGCTTCGCTGCATCGCTCATCGTACGCAGCTGGTCCTTCTCCGCATCCTCAGCGCGCACGACCATTGCGAAAGTGTTGTTGAACCCGAGGGGCTCCATCCATTGCAGCCCCCACTGCGCGTAGCCGGATCGTACGCGGCCCAGCACGGCCGCCGCATCCTTCTGCACCGGTTGCTGCAGGATTGCGGTTAGCGCCGTGCCGGTGTACTCGGGATACAGGTCGATGTTACCGGCCCGAAGAGCCTCGTGAGCGAGCAGCGTACCGCCAAGCGTGAGCTGACGCTCGACCGTGACGCCCAGCGATCGCTCAATCTGCTGCGCGATGATCTCACCGAGTAGCGCTTGCTCGGTAAAGTTCTTCGCGCCCACAACGATCCGGCCTGGCCGGTCTGTGGAACAGCCGGTCAACATAAACCATGCGGCAATCAGCGTGCAAGTCGTCGTTCGATCCATCCCAGCACCTCGTCTGCGGCAATCGCCATCAGGGCTGCAGGGACAGCTCCCGCCAGTACCGTCGGTGCGTGTGCCATTGCAATTCCCCGAAAGACGAAGGTACCGAGGCCGCCACCTCCAATTGCAGCGGCAACGGTGGCGGTCCCGATTGTCGCCACAGTCGCGACACGCAGCCCGGCAACAATGGTCGGCGTCGCCAGCGGCAACTCAACCTGACGGAGTACCTGCCATCTGTCCATTCCGAGTGCCACGGCGCTCTCTCGCACCGCCGCGTCGATACCGAGGATTCCGGTCAGTGCATTGCGAAGGATGGGGAGCATCGCGTACAGACTCAGAGCAACGATCGCCGTACGTTTGCCGATGCCTCCAATCAGAGGGATGGGAATCAAAAATCCGAACAGGGCCAGACTGGGTATGGTCTGCAGCACATTGATGACGGCGACGACAGCCCGGCGCTGCCGCTCGTGCCATGCGAGCAAGACAGCCATGCTCATGGCTATGACGAAGGCGGCCGTCAGGGCCACGATGGTCAAACCGAGGTGCTCGGCAGTTGCGCGGAGGACTTCGTCGAGATCAATCGCACTCATTCGACTGTCTGCAGAAATCGCCGCGCCTCGGCGATGTCGAGCCCTCGAAACTCGTCAGGTGGAGCGACGGCCGCAAGCTTCCCGTCGGCCAACAGGCCAATGCGAGAGCCGAGTGTCAGGGCTTCGCGGACGTCATGCGTTACGAATACGGCCGTCTTACGCAGCACGTTACGCAGAGCAAGAAAATGCTGTTGAAGTTCAAACCGGGTGATCGGATCAAGAGCGGAGAAAGGCTCATCGAGCAACAAAAGCGGAGGATCCGCCGCGAGAGCACGAGCAATGCCGACACGCTGGCGCTCGCCCCCGGAGAGTTGTCTCGGATATCGAGACCTGTAGATGTCTGGATCGAGGCCCATGGTCAGCATCAGCTGCGACGTGCGCGCCTCGATCTTCTCCGTGGGCCATCCTTCGAGCGTCGGCACGAGGGCGATGTTCCGTCCCACCGTCCAATGTGGAAAAAGACCTCCGTCCTGAATGACGTACCCAATGCTCCGCCTCAGCAACACAGGGTTGTGATCTGGTCTCCCGAAGACACGAACGCTGCCCGCCGATGCTTCCGCCATGCGATTGATGAGGCGCAGCAAAGTGGTCTTGCCCGAACCGCTTCGTCCCAGCAGAACAAAGGTTTCACCTTCCTCGATTGTCAGGTCGATGCCCCGCAGGATCTGCCTTCCTCCGAGCACGCAGGAGACACCTTGAAGTTCGACAGCCGCTGAGTGTGCCGTTGCCAGGCGGTCATGGTACCACCGGCACGGTTCCTACGAGCGATGCCGCTGACCCCGGCAGAACCATCACCGTCCCGGGTGGTTTTCAGGTGACATGCTACCATGAATTTCCCTCCATGCAGCTCGAAAAAGTCTATGAGCCTCAACAGTTTGAGCCTTACTGGGCGCAGTGGTGGATCGACCGCGGCATCTTTCGTGCACAGCCTAAGTCGGGTGGCCGTACCTTCTCCATCGTCATTCCTCCTCCGAATGTAACCGGCGTGCTCCACATGGGGCACATGCTGAACCACACTGAGATCGATTCGGTCGTCCGCTGGCATCGCATGCGCGGCGACAATACGCTGTGGCTTCCCGGCACCGACCACGCCGGCATCGCTACCCAGATGGTGGTTGAGCGCCAGCTTGCAACTGAAGGCAAGTCCCGCCAGGACCTCGGTCGCGAAGAGTTTGAAAAGCGGGTCTGGCAATGGAAAGCCGAATCGGGCGGCACGATCGTCAAGCAGATGATCCGACTCGGCGCAAGCTGCGACTGGTCGCGTGAACGCTTCACCCTCGATCCGGGACTTTCGCGGGCCGTTCGGGAAACTTTCGTGCGGCTCTATGAGAAGGGCTTGGTGTATCGCGGCGACTACATGGTGAACTGGTGCCCGCGGTGCCAGACTGCGATCTCCGACCTTGAGACGGTCCATGAAGAGACGCAGGGTCACCTGTGGCACATCGGTTATCCGGTGGAGGGCTCAGAGGATCAGCTGGTGGTAGCAACCACGCGTCCGGAGACCATGCTCGGCGACACCGCCGTTGCCATTCACCCGAACGACGAGCGCTATAGACATCTGCACGGCAAGCAGGTCCGTTTGCCGCTGATGAACCGGCTAATACCGATCATCACCGATGAACTTGCGGACCCCGAGTTTGGTACCGGCGTCGTGAAAGTCACGCCCGCTCACGACCCAAACGATTTCGAAGCCGGCAAGCGTCACAACCTGCCGCATGTAAAGGTCATTGACGAAAAGGCGCAGATGACCGCGGCGGCGGGCGAGTGGGCCGGGATGGATCGCTTCGAGGCGCGCAAGAGCATCGTAGCCGCGCTCGAAGCTCAGGGCCTGTTGCGCAGCACTCAGGATCACAAACTTCCGCTGGGGCGCTGCCAGCGATGCCGTACGCCCGTCGAGCCGCTGGTCTCAACGCAGTGGTTCGTAAGCATGAAGCCGCTTGCCGAACCCGCGATCCGCGTGGTCGAGGACGGACGGGTCCAGATGATCCCGGATCACTGGACGAAAACTTACTACGAATGGATGTACAACATCCGGGACTGGTGCATATCCCGCCAACTCTGGTGGGGTCACCGCATACCGGCGTGGCACTGCGCCAACGGTCACATTACCGTCGCGCGCGAGGATCCGTCAGAGTGCGCAACATGCGGCACGACGGAACTGAAGCATGACCCCGATGTACTCGATACGTGGTTCAGCTCCGGTCTGTGGCCGTTCTCGACCCTTGGGTGGCCGGACGCAACGGAGGATCTCGCAGCTTATTATCCCGGTTCTCTCCTGATCACGGGCTTCGACATCCTGTTCTTCTGGGTCGCACGCATGATCTTCTTCGGTCTGGAATGCACGGGAGATGTGCCGTTCCGGCAGGTGTACCTGCACGGCATGGTCCGTGATGCCGAAGGACAAAAGATGTCGAAGACGAAGGGGAACGTCATCGACCCGCTGGAGGTCACGGAAAAGTACGGAACGGATGCAGTCCGGATGGCACTGCTGATGGGTGCCGCTCCGGGCACGGACATTGCAATCGGGCGAGAGCGCATCGAGAGTGCCCGTGCGTTTGCGAACAAGATCTGGAACGCATCGCGCCTGATCTTCCTCCGCCGGGAGACCAGCGGCATCGGCCCCTGGCTGCCGGGCGAGGTTGACTGTTGTCTGCCTGTCGCTGATGAGAACAGCTTCACTGTACAGCTGGAAGATCGCTGGATCTTCAGCCGCCTGAACCGCTGCGCCGAGACGGTCAACCGGGCGATGGAGCAGCATCGCTTCCATGAAGTCGCGCAGACGCTGTGGGGCTTCTTCTGGCATGAGTTCTGTGACTGGTACCTCGAAATCAAGAAGCTGCGCCTGGTCGACGAATCCGGCCTTACGTCGGACTGGCGCAATCTGCTCACCGCGTATGAGCTCGCCCTGCGAATGCTGCATCCGGTGATGCCGTTTGTGACCGAGGAGCTGTGGCAGCGGCTGGCGCTGGATGTCCCAGACCGGCCTGAATCGATCGCACTGGCACACTTCCCGGCATATGACGCCAATGCTGCAGCCCCTGACGCAGAGTATGAAATGAGCGTGCTGCAGGACATGGTCAGCGCCGCACGCGAGATCCGGGCCGACCTGAAGCTGGACCCGAAGCTGACGCTCGACGCCGCGATCGTGGTGCGAGAGCCAGCACGTGCGCTCGTTGAGGCGCAAAAGGAAGCGATCGAGAAGCTGGCCGGCATGCGGTATACGGTCGAAGCATCGAGCGAAGGCGTGACTGGTGTGAAGCGATCAACACCCGAGTTCGACCTGATCATCAAAGTCTCGGCGGAGCAGGCAGCAGCGCAGCAGCAGCGCCTCCGCAAAGAAGTTGAGCGCCTCGAAAAGCTGATCGCGAACTCCGAGCGGCAGTTGGCTGACGAGACCTTCGTAAGTCGCGCACCGGAACACGTTGTCGATTCGATTCGCATGAAGCTGATCGAGTACAAGGCTCAGCTTTCCAAGCACCGTGAGTCGCTGCAATGAGCCAGTGGCAGCACGCCGACGTCACTGAACTGATCGCGCTCGCGCTGCGCGAGGACATCGCGTCAGGAGACATAACGACGAACGGCTGCATCGATCCCGACGTGACGGCGACCGGCCGATACTTTGCCCGGGAAACCGCTGTGCTGGCGGGCGTTGAACTGCTGCCGCAAATCTTCGCTATGCGAGGCGGTGTCGAGTCGATCGAGGTACTGTGCAACAGCGGCGACAATGTCACTCCCGGTCTCGCTGTAGCCGCTGTCCGCGGGCGTGCCCGGACTTTGCTCGAATGCGAACGCACGAGTCTGAATTTTCTGCAGCGGCTGAGTGGGGTCGCAACGAATGCACGGCGCTTTGCGGAGTTGGTGGCCGGGACCAAATGCCGGGTGCTCGACACCCGCAAGACGACGCCGGGCTGGCGGCGACTCGAGAAGGCTGCTGCCGCAGCGGGTGGTGCCACGAATCACCGAATGGGCCTGTACGATGCGGTGCTCATCAAGAACAACCATATTGCAGCCGCCGGAGGCGTTGGGGCAGCGCTGGAGAAGTTCCGCAACTCCGGTGTGCCTGTTGAAATAGAAGTCCGCGATCACGCTGAGCTCGAGCAGGCGCTCGCGGCCGGCGCTCGTCACGTTCTGCTGGACAATCGCACGCCGGACGAAGCGCGAGCCGAGATCGCATGGATTGCAGACCGCGCCACGGTAGAGCTGTCAGGAAACATCACTCTTGAAACGGTGCGCGCCTATGCGGAGACGGGCACAAACTTCATCTCCGCGGGCGCCATCACGCACGGAGCCCGCAGCGTCGACTTCAACTTTCGCGTCGAACTCGACCACGCGTAATGCCTGCGATTCATCGCTACGCTTCCCTGCCCTCTACGATGCTGACCGCCTCCGAGCTTGCTCGGGCCGGCGCAGAGCACGGCACAGTCGTGGTGGCGGACGAGCAAACCGCCGGCCAGGGCAGGCTTGGACGCGCATGGCACTCCGAGGCCGGTACCGGTCTGTACGCGACGTTCATCCTGAGACCCAGGGTCTGCCCCGAGAGCCTGCCTTTGGTGACTCTTTCTCTCGGACTCGCAGCCGTAGATGCCATACAGATCAAAAGCGGTGTGACTTGCGATCTGCGCTGGCCCAACGACGTTCTCGTCCGGGAGAAGAAGTGCGCCGGGATACTGGCGCAGCTTTGCGGCGGCGTGCTGCTGGCCGGCATCGGATGCAACGTAAACCAGCGTGAGTTTTCGTCCGAACTCCGGGACATCGCAACCTCCTTGCGCATGGCTTCCGGCCAGGAACAATCGCGTGACGAACTGCTCGACAGACTGGTCGAGTCCGTTCTCGCCCACGTCGATCTGCTCATTACTGCAGGGAAGGATCCAGTACTTCGCGCCTTCACTCAGGCCAGCAGCTATGTTCGAGGCAAACGGGTCATTGTTGAGGCGCCGGAACGCACATTGACCGGAATTACCGATGGCCTGGATCCACAGGGGTTCCTCTGGCTGCGTGAGGACACGGGCAAGCGAACCCTGATCGTCGCAGGAGGAGTCCGTCCGTA
>DASQEG010000204.1:0-2166 GCA_035633775.1 Bryobacteraceae bacterium | reverse complement strand
CCGGTGCGGACACGCCGCCGCCTCAGGCCTGCAACATACAGGTGGCCGAATTTGTCGCACCAGCGTCGGACGGTCTCGTAGCTGACCAGCACTCCGCGCGCAGCCATCGCGTCCTCGACGTCCCGAAAGCTCGCTGCAAATCGGTAGTAGAACCACACCGCATACGAGATGATCTCTCTCGGAAATCGATGGCCACGGGAGGGGTTGCCAGACACTCATTCAGCATCCCATCTGCCCAGACCAGCAACGTGACGATGCCGCTTCGTTGCTTCGTGGTGATCGACCTGAAGATGACGCCTTTCAAGCTGGAGTATGCCGGCAAGATGGACTTCTACTTGGCGGCGGCCATGACATGCCGAAGCACCCATCAGACCAGCCGACCATCGGGCTCATCCTGTGCAAGGGAAAGAACCAGATTGTCGTTGAGTATGCGCTCCGGAACACAGCCACAGCAATGGGAATCGCTGAATTCCGACACCTCGAAAGACTGCCGGGGTGAGTTGAAGGGCAGTTTGCCCCCCATCGAGGAGATTAACGTTCGTACCGGTGATGCAGGCCGCCGACTTCAGGCGTTGAGATGATGCGGCCGGCCTTCGGCGGCTGGACAGTGCGCGGATCGGGCGCATCCTTCTGCAGTGCGAGGTGCGTGCGAGTTCGATGATAGTAGCCAATGAACGCCTCAAGGTGCCCGGACAGACTGTTCTCGTTGAACACAATGAGGTGATCCAGGCATTCGCGACGAATGGTGCCGATGACTCGTTCGACCTCTAATCGCGCTGCGACGGCGAGCGTGGCGCCGACAGTACCTGTTTGATTCCCATCCCGTTGACCTGCTCAACGAAGTCATGGCCGAAAATGCGGTCACGATCGCGCAGCAGATGGCGCGGTGCATTGTCCCACGGGAACGCCTCCGGGAGTTGATGAGCGGTGCATTCTGCAGTCGGATGGGCCGTGACCCCGAAGTGAACGATGCGCCGACGTTCGTGTGCCAGGACGAGGAACACGTACAGGATCTGAAACCGGATAGTCGGGACGGTAAAGAAGTCACCGACACAAGGGACTTGACGTGGTTGTCGAGGAAGGTTCGCCAGGTCTGCGACGGCCGCTTCCGGTGTCGGATCAGATACTTACTGACGCTCGTCTCCCCGATGTCGATGCCGAGTTTCAGAAGCTCGCCTTGAATACCTGGCGCTCCCCAGCCTGGGTTCTCCTTCGCTCATGCGGCGGATCAGATCACGAACTTCGCGTGGGACCGGAGGGCGACCTGGCTTACCGCGGCGGATCTTCCAGGTCCAGAAGAGGCGAAACGGCTTGCGGTGCCAGGCAACGACCGTCTCAGGATTGACGATGATGAGTGCCGAACGCCAATCTGTCCAAACGCGGGACAGCCAAACCCACAGGAGTCGGTCAGTTGCGTGCAACGTCGCGCGCTTCTTCGCTGAGCGCTGAAGAACACCGATCTGATGCCTGAGTGCCGACATTTTCGAGTTGCAGCGCAGCCCGAGTCTTCAGGGCTGATGAAGCTCCGGCGAGCAAGAGTGCGAGCCATCCCGACACCAAATCGACACTTTTTGCGGATCAATTGCAACCACTATGATCTCAGTCACTTCGGAGTTTGCGAGAGGGACAACATCGAAGCTCACGTCGCCTGCCTGAACAAACGCCGCGCCGGTTGCGAATCCAAGTTCAAACCGAAAGCCGCTCCATGCCGCACTGCGCGTATTCACGAAAGCCTGCGTGAACCGGTACTCCGTCGTGCCGCCGGAGTTTGCGAGGACGAATTCGGTTTCCATGTCGCCGTGGCGAGTCGAAGAAAACGCTGAACGGGCTTAGGTTCGGACTGGCTCCCGGGTCATCATCGTTGTTCGGTGCCAGCGTACTGCCAACCGGGCCGACGCTGCCGGTCGAGAACCCCGGCAGAGAAAATCCGCTTACGGAATTGATTGTGGCGGCGGCCGAACCACTCGGTGACACGAGCAGGGCGGCGACAGCCACCAACGCTGCCATTGACGGTCGAGAAGACATTCGTTGCTTACCTCCCACGGTTGTTCCAACAGTGACTGCCGCGTGCAAGCGGCACGCTAATTGGCTGTGGCATATACTGATCCGATCTGCGCTAATGAGCGCAGACGCAGAGGATTCTCGAAATGCCAAAATTCGTGATTG
>DASQEG010000203.1:0-11107 GCA_035633775.1 Bryobacteraceae bacterium | reverse complement strand
AGCAGGCTGGAGCACTGGCTGCGCGCGTAGCGGTATCGGAGGAGACGTCGGCCAACCGCATACGGCTTGCTTTCCGGCTCCTGTACGGGAGGACGCCGAGCGCCGCTGAACACAAGATGGCCTTGGACTTTCTTGCCCGCGATAAAACACTGCTGACATCGGACATGCCGGTTGATGCGCGGACTCGTGCAGCATGGACCGGACTTATGCGCGTACTGTTGAGCAGCAACGAATTCTTCTATGTGGATTGAAAGATGAACCCGAACCGAAGACAGCTCCTTCACTCGTTGTTTGCAGGGTCAGCACTATTTCCCGCTATGGTTTCGGAACTGCTCGCGGAATCGACCGACCCGCTTGCACCGAGGGCACCTCACTTTGGGGGCAAGGCAAAGCGCGTCATCTTTCTGTTCATGACCGGAGGCGTTTCGCACGTTGATTCGTTCGATCCCAAACCTGCGCTGAAGAAGGCCGCAGCCGAGGGCAAGAAGGGCCCGCGTGACATTCCGTTCATGGGTTCGCTCTGGGGCCACAAGCGCTATGGTCAGTCGGGGCTTGAGGTATCGGACCTATTCCCGCACATGGGCGGCATCGCTGACGATCTGTGCGTCATTCGTTCCCTGACGGGCGATCACAACGATCACTTCCAGGCAACAATGGGCGTGCATACCGGGTCCGTGACCGTGAAGCGCCCCAGCATCGGCAGCTGGGTGAGCTACGGCATGGGGACAGAAAACCGTAACCTGCCGTCGTTCGTTGTACTGGCTCCGCACCTGCCGTATGCCGGTGCCCAGGTCTGGTCGTCGGACTTCCTGCCGGGAGCGCATTCCGGTACCCGCATCACCGGCGGCTCGGAGCCTGTAGCCGATCTGGCGCGTCGAGCTCCTACAGTGAAGGCTCAGGAACTTGAACTGGACTTGCTCGCAAGGTTCAACAAGCTGCACGGGCAGTCGCGGCCGAACGATCCGGCACTCGCCGCTCGCATCAAGTCGTTCGAGACGGCTTACGGCATGCAGAGTGACATGCCGGATGTGTTCGACCTTTCGAAGGAGTCGGACGCAACGTTGGACCTGTATGGCCTTAAGCGGGGCGATAACAGCAGCTTCGCCTGGCAGTGCCTGGTCGCACGAAGGCTGGCGGAGAGAGGTGTCCGCTTTGTTGAGCTTATCGATACTGGCTCAAACAAGAATTGGGACTTCCACAGCAACCTCTCAGGGATGACAAAGCTTGCGGCAAGTGTCGATCAACCGATTGCAGGTCTCGTTAAGGATTTGAAGGCGCGCGGCATGCTGGACGACACGCTCGTCGTTTGGACCACTGAGTTCGGACGAACGCCCTGGGGCACGCCTGAGAGCAAGGGCCGCGAGCATTACAACAAAGTCTACAGCTCATGGCTGGCGGGCGGCGGAATCAAGCCTGGTATGGTATACGGGTCATCGGATGAGTACGGCATCGACATCGCGGAGAATGAGGTGCACGTGCATGATTTCCACGCAACCATCCTGCACTCTCTCGGTTTCGACCACACGCGACTAACCTACCGGCATGCGGGTCGTGACTTTCGACTCACCGACGTGCATGGTAATGTCGTCCAGGCGCTGCTGGCCTGACATTCTTCACGATTGCCGTGAATCAGCTATAGCACGCAGCAGAAGCAAGGCCGCGTGTGCCGACTGCGCTCCAAACGCTTTCTCCAGTACAGGGTCATTGAACACCGTATCGGAGATAACGCGCAGCGGCATGAAGGGCACACCCATCGCAGCAGCGACTCCTGCAGCGTAGGCGGTTTCCTGATCGGCCGTATCGGTGCCGTAGGTCTTTCGAATCCAGAGAATGCGATCCACTTCGAGGTTGAACTGCAGCGCAGTGCCGACCGTACCCGAGAGCACACGCCCGCCAGCGTATGGCAGACGGCGCGCGAGTTCGACGAGGGCGGGATCCGAACAAAACCTGTGAAACGGCGTCACAGTATCCGGCCCTGTGCGAATTTTATGGGGCTTCGGTGCCCACCGGCCACAATCGATCCCTTCCCCTTCGCATGCCGAAGAAGATCGAAAGCCGCTGTAGTCGACCGCTTCCGTTCCGACGATCAGATCGCCTTTGCGCAGCGCCGGATCGTGAGCGCCGGCGATGCCATAGTTAATCAGCGCTTGAGGTTGAAATGAGTGAAGACCCAGAGCTGTAGCCGCCGCTGCGTTGAGTGGTCCCTCGTCTGTACGTGAGAGCACGACCTCAAGGCCCAGGATGCGACCTGACCAGAACCTCCAGGGTCCAATCTCGCAAATGGCCGGCGTGGTGAGCACTTCAAGCACAGGGCCTAACTCTTCGGGCAGCGCGGCCTGCAGCAACACGTCACATGGCATCTACTGACCTGCAGCTTGATCAGGAGTAATGCTTCT
Organism: Bryobacteraceae bacterium; assembly: GCA_035633775.1. Taxonomy (GTDB): domain Bacteria; phylum Acidobacteriota; class Terriglobia; order Bryobacterales; family Bryobacteraceae; genus JAWXCM01. The sequence goes on along the minus strand of DASQEG010000203.1, from coordinate 8,711 downwards.
CGAACGCGACTGCATAGATGGGCGGCAGATTGTGCGAGAGTGATTGCCACGAGTCGCCCGTATCTTCGCTGACCCACAGCGAACCGGTCGTGGACCCGAACGCCAGTCGATCGCCGGTGGTATCGACATCAAAGGCATGTCGGTAAACCAGATCATAGGCATGCTGCTGAGGCAGTCCCGTAACCAAAGTCTGGAACGTTGCCCCTCCGTCTCGTGTGCGGTTTACAACCACCCGACCTCCCGCCGGGTAGCGCTTTTCGTCCTTCACCGCCGGTACGAACCAGGCCGTTTGAGCATCGTGCGGGTGAGCGACCGCTGGGAAGCCGAATGTCGAGGGCTCGACGCCGGTGATCTCGGACCATGTCCGCGCCTTGTCAACGGATCTGAAGACCCCGTTGTGGTGCTGAATCCAGAGTGCGTTGGGATCGGCACGGCACTGAGCCACCATGTGCGGATCCTGCACGTTCGGTTCAAACTGCCGCTCGGGAGGCATGAACTCGGCCCTCAGACCATCTCCTGCAAGGTCCCACGTGAGGCCTCCATCCGTCGTGCGCCACACACCTCCGCACGACACGCCCAGGATGATGTGCTGCGAGTCACGAGGATCGACACATATCGAGTGGATACCCGGTTCGTCTGCCCCGCCGCCAAACCACTCTTCACGGCGAGGGTCATCCCAGAGCGAACGATTCAGGGTCCATGACTGCCCGCCGTCATCAGATCGGAACAGACCGCCAGGAAGCGTTCCGCACCATAGGACGCCAGGCTGATCGAATCCACCCGTTGCGAGCGACCACACAAGCTTCAGTGACCAGTCGACCGGCTTGCCTTCTACCGGAGTTTTGGGCCGCCAGTCGGCGGGCTTCTCGGGGTAGCGCGGCGTGGCGATTTCGGCCCATGACTGACCGCCATCGGTGGACTTATGCAGTTTGACGCCGAAGTGCCCGTGATTCAAAGCAGCTATGATGCTGCCGTCGCGGGGGTCGTGCATCGCCAGGGTGCAGTTGTCGCCAAGAAAACTGACTCCGCTTATCTCCCAGTCCTGTTCGCGACGCTCCCACGTAAACAGCCCTTTCCGCGTCGAAACCCAACAGCGCTGCGCCATCTTTGCTACTTTATCCTCCCGACAGCGCCTGCACGATGTCGACCACCGCATCGGCAGGCACCGCATCGCTGAGTCGGTCACGATCGCCAATCTGGCGGCCTGCGATGAAGGCAGCCATGTGGTGCCGGAGTCGTCCCTGATCATCGAGGACATATCCCCGAGCCTGGCTCTGAACAGAGAAGTAGCTGTCGAGCACCTCGCGTAACGTACTACCCTCCACCTGGCGTACGGGGCAAGCCACATGCCTCTGGATGTTGTGCGTGAAGCGCACGGTCGGCATAGGGTTGAGCGTACCGCTCCCGTCAGCCGCTGGTCAATGCCGACCGGGAGTACTATGGATGTTTACTCACACAGGTGAATACTCTAACGATCCTTTCAAGCGCAAGTGACAGCCGATTCACCCGCCGGACCCGCGGAACGGCGCAGCCGGACTGACTGGAGGAACGTTGCCAGGAGCCAGAATCACGGCCGTTGGTTGTTACACGCCGCCCCGAACGCTGACAAACGACGATCTGTCGCACATGGTCGAGACCACAGATAAGTGGATCCTCGAGCGCACAGGCATTCGGACGCGCTGCATCGCCGATCCGGATATGGCTACGTCCGATATGGCCATTGCCGCCAGCCGTGTCGCTTTGGATCAGGCAGGCGTTGCGCCTTCGGAGATCGATGCAATCTTGTGCTGCACGGTGACTCCCGACCATATGTTCCCAGCCACTGCCTGCCTTGTTCAGCACGGCATTGGAGCAAACCGAGCCTGGGGGTTCGATATCAGCGCTGCATGCTCCAGTTTCGTTTACGGGCTCACAACGGCTGCTCATTTGGTGGCCGGGGGTTCCCATAAAAAGGTGCTGGTGGTCGGCTCGGATACCATGTCGCGCATCATCGACTATACCGACCGTGCCACTTGTGTGTTATTCGGGGACGGTGCCGGCGCAATGATTGTGGAGGCAGCCGAGGACGGCGATCCGAACACGTATATCGGCTGCGCGAATGAGATTGACGGGTCGGGCGCTGCTGCGTTGCGAATGCCGGCCGGCGGGAGCCGGATGCCGCCCACACGGGATACGGTTGACCAGCGGCTCCACTTCGTAAAGCAGGACGGACAGGCAGTGTTCAAGTTCGCAGTCCGCAAAATGTACGACGCCTGTAGGCGAGTGCTGGAGGAACACAACCTCACAGCGGATGACGTCAAAATCCTGATTCCGCACCAGGCAAATCGCCGAATAATCTGCGCGGCCGGCGAGCGTCTTGGGGTCAAGGAAGTCCTGATCAACATCGAGAAGTACGGCAATACCACCGCCGCTACCATCCCGCTGGCCACCCGGGATGCATTGGAGCAAGGCAGACTGAAGCAGGGTGATCTCGTCCTGTTTGCAGCAGTTGGCGCCGGCTTCACGGTTGGAGCCAACCTCTGGCGCTGGGCGTACTAAACTGGACCGCGTATGCTGCTGGGCGCGGTCACGTACAACGTCCTGAAGGACCAGGATCTCGAGACCATCATTCGCTGGCTGGAAGCCGCGCGCTTTGAGGCGGTGGAACTCCGCACGGAGCACAAGCATGGTGTCGAGACCTCAATCGGCTCTGCAGAGCGCGATCGGGTCAGGAAGCGGTTTCAGTCCAGCAAAGTCCGCTTACTGAGTTACGGCACAACCTGCGAGTTTCATTCGCCCGATGAGGCGGTCCGCCGAAAGAATGTCGAGGTTGGGAAGCGCTGGATCGAACTGGCACACGACACCGGAGCATGGGGCGTCAAGGTCCGGCCCAACGGATTTCCACCCGATGTTCCCGAGGAGGTCACGATCGGCCGCATTAGTGAGTGTCTTCGCGAGCTCGGCCAGTACGGAGCCGGTCGGGGCGTGGAGATCTGGATGGAGGTACACGGGCGCGGCACGCAAAATCCCCCAGTCTCTGCTGCCATCATGAAGCGGGCCCGTCACGATGCCGTCGGGGTGTGCTGGAACTCGAATCCCACCGATATTGTGAATGGCAGCGTTAAGGCAAGTTTCGATCTGTTGCGGCCGTGGATCAAAAACGTTCACATCAACGAACTTGCAAATGAATCCTATCCGTGGCGCGAGTTGTTCACACTTCTGCGCCAGGCACGGTATGAGCGGTATACGCTGTGTGAGGCAGCCGCAAGCGCTGAACCGGAACGATTTCTCCGTTGGTAGTCCGCGCTTTGGCGCGAACTCACACGTTCATGACCGCAAGACTTGCGTCTGCTCTCCTGCTGGTGACCTCAGCGATATCCGCTGCTGGCCCGAGTCCTGAAGCTTTCTTCGGCCACAGAATGGGAGCAGATCGCAAGCTGGTTACGTGGGAGCGGGTAGTCCGATACTTCAACTCGCTCGGCGCCGCAAGCGACCGCATTCGCGTAGACGATCTCGGACGTACGGTGGACGGTCGGCCATTCATTGCGGCAACGATTGCCGATCCGGAAACGCTTCGCGACCTCGACAAGTACCGCGCAATTCAGTCCGCGCTTGCCGATCCCAGGCGCACGTCGGAGAGTCAGGCCGAACAGCTCGTTGCGCAGGGCAAAACAGTGGTCATGATCACGTGCTCGATTCACTCGACCGAGGTCGCATCCACGATGACCGGCATCGAGTTCGCGTACAAGCTGCTGACCGAAGACAAGCCTAAATTCCGGACTATTCTTGCCAACACGATCTTCATTCTCGTCCCGTCGCTGAACCCGGATGGCGTCGACATCGTGGAGCGCTGGTATTCCAAGACGCTGGGCACCCCGTTTGAAGGCACCCCGCCCCCCGAGTTGTATCACCGCTACCTCGGCCACGATAACAATCGCGACTGGTACATATTTTCCCAGCCAGAGACGCGCATGGCCATCTCGAAGCTGCAGAACGTCTGGCACCCGCAGATCGTCTATGACGTTCATCAGCAGGGTGCTTCGTCGTCCCGCATGTTCGTGCCGCCATGGATGGACCCGATCGACCCAAACATTGACCCCATCATTGCGCAGCTGTGCAATGCAGTTGGAGCCGGCATGGCAGCGGACCTTACGGCTGCTGGCAAGACCAGCGTGGCGATCAATGCCATGTACGACTTCTGGACGCCGGGCCGGCACTATCAGGCGTATCACGGCGGACTGCGAATCCTGAGTGAATCGGCGAGCGCCAGGCTGGCAACTCCGGTGACGATCAGGTTCGACGAACTGAACCAGACAGCGCTGGGCTACAGCCCGAAGGAACGCAGCTGGAATCACCTGGAGTTGTGGCCCGGGGGCACGTGGCGGGTGCGGGATATCGTCGAGTACCAGCTCATTGCGATGGAGTCATGCCTGTATCAGGCTGCCGTGCGGCGCGAAGACATGCTGCGGGCGTTCTACCGGATTGGCCAGCGCGCGGTCCACCGAAACAGGCCGGTAGCGTTCGTCATTCCGGCGCAGCAGCGGGATCCGGGCGCCGCCAAGTTTATGCTGGAGACTCTGGCATTCGGAATGGTTGAGATCGAGCGAGCCTCCGTGCCGTTCACTGCCGACGGCAGGCAGTACACGGCAGGATCGTACGTCATTCGAATGCAGCAGCCGTACAGTTCGTTCGCGAAAACACTGCTCGAGCGGCAGGACTATCCGGATCTGCGGCTCTATCCTGGCGGGCCCCCGAAGCGCCCCTACGACGTGACTGCACACACGCTGCCGCTGCTCATGGGCGTAACTGCCGAGACGGTCAAGGCACCTTTCGACGCAAAGCTGGCACGCGTAACCGAGTTCCCTTTTGCAGGCCAGCCGCTGGCCGCAGCGGATACTGAGACCTGGCGCGCCATCAATCGGGCCTGGAGTTCGGGCCAGCCTGTTTACCGAAGCAGCACATCAGGAAGCTTTAGAGCCGGTGATGCCGCCGATGGCTATCGACCGCTCAAGCAGCCACGCATCGCACTCTACAAAAGTTGGATACCGAGCATGGACGAGGGCTGGACGCGGTGGCTGCTCGAGCAGTTCGGGTTTCAGTATCAAAGCGTAACCAACGCCGATCTGCAGAAAGGGCAGCTCCGCGACCGCTTCGACGTGATCGTGTTTCCTGAACAGCGCGCTGAAGGAATACATACCGGGCACAAGGCGGGATCCATGCCTCCGGAGTACACAGGCGGAGTGGGTGAGGCAGGTGCAGAAAACCTGAAGGCTTTTGCCTCTCGTGGCGGGGTGCTGATCTTTCTGAACGACGCAAGCGAGTATGCTTTGAAGCACCTGGGGCTCGCTGTCCGCGATGCGCTTAGCGGTGTATCCAACCGGGAGTTCTACGCGCCCGGATCGCTGCTCAATGTTCGTGCGGAGCCACACTGGCTGACTCTTGGCATGCCTCAGGAGTTCGCGATCTGGTTCGAGAGCAGTCCTGCTTTCGAAGTATCCACAGGCGGGCGTGAGCGTGCCGTGGTTTCCTATCCGGAAAGCAACGTGCTTGCGTCCGGGTGGCTGCTGGGCGAAAAGTATCTTCACCGGAAGGCGGCGGTGGTCGATGTACAGGTTGGCTCGGGGCACGTCGTGCTGTTCGGCATGCGGCCGCAGTATCGTGCCCAGAGTTACCTCACGTTCAAGATGTTCTTTAACGCGCTGACGATGGGCGAGTAGGCCGGCTCGCTACTCATCATTCCTGTCATCGAGCAGGCGGAACACCTCGGGCGACGCTACCAAACGGCCGGCCTTCTCATTCCAAAACTGCTGGGAGTTCGCCTGAAACTCGAGCTGCTGTTGCAGCCGCTGCTCGTGATCGACACGTTTCAGGACGGTATAGCGGATTTCGCCCTTCGGATCGATGATTACTGTCACACCGCCATAGAAGTCGGTTTCCCAGCCGAACTGCGGATGTTTCACAGTCCGCCGTTGCGTCACCTCCGCTATGAGGTCGAAGACAATCTGACCGGCGGGGCCCACCCGGCGGGACGTGCGGATGCTTTCCACAACGGGAATGTCCACACGGTCTCCAGGCGGCATTAGTCCGAACGTCCGCAGGTGGTCCGGTCGCGTCAGGTACTCGCCAAGCGCGCAGGCCTGCCGCATGAGTTCGTTCTCGTCCGCTGCGACCGAAGGCTCACCCGCGAACTTCAGCTCTGAGAAGCAAAGCTTATCGATCGGCGCGAGAGGTGTCCGGGGCGAGCGCCAAAGCAACGCGTCTTCGGAAAGGTTGGGAACGTCGGACGGATAGATCCGCCGTCGCGCAAAGGCGCGGATCATAGTTTCGCGATAACAGCGCTTGTCATCGGGAATAAGGTCACGGTCCGCGGTGATCAGGGCCCGGAGGTACTCGCCAAGCCGCAGATCCACCGGCGGGCAATAGTCGAGTGCGCGGATGCACATCGTGAGTATGTGACCTGCAAGCTTCGCCGCCTCATCCGCAAGCACCTCAACAAGGTCGGGGTGTAGAGCGCCTTCGGGCAGTACACCTGTGCCACCCGTTGCAATCCTCACATACCGTTCCGTTCTACGGGTATAAAGGACCGTAAACGCATCGAATACTGCGGCCACGAGAGTCGACCCAATACGATATGGGTTCTTCAGATCCGGTTCATATTCCAGGGTGTCGTCGACTGCCGAGCGAAGAGGCTCGGGTACATTTGGCTTTTTCAGGTTTGTGTAGCCGAACTCGTGTGCGATGCCGGTTAGCAGCGTGGCTTGATGAAGTTCGCCGCGAGTCTTTCCGATCTGGTTGCGCAGCACCTCACGATACGTGAAGTGCTGGAAGATCGCCACCAGATCAGCGAAGCCTTCATGAAACCCCAGTACATCGGGCCCGGTCGGCATCATGAAGCGCGAGCGAAGACCATCGAGCAGCGCATGCGTCAATTCGTGGACGATGATGTCATGCGATAGGCATGTATACACAAGTGAATCCGGCGGAATCTCCCGGACGGAACTTGCACCTGCCTTGTAGTACCCAAAGAAAAGCGCACGTCGGTCCTTCGAGTAATAAGCATTGCGCGTGTTCGGCACGTGCGGATAGATGCACAACGGCCCGTCGAACCCCCAGGCGAGGTGGCGGCCCAGGGCGAGACGAAACGCCGCGTAGACACTGCTCGACACGGCATAGACCATCTGCTGATGAAACTGGTGGTTCGTGCTTGAAGCGGGCAGTCCGCTGTTGATCAACACGTGCGGAGCATCGAGGTCGACTCGGCTGATTTCGAGATCGCCATCCTGCCCGGCAACTTCCAGAATGTATCCTGCCGGGCCCCGCTTGACAGGCTCCCACGGGACATTCAGGACGGCCGTAGCACCATCCACGCTCGGCACAGTTGGATCAATGGTGAATACGCGAAGGGGTCGGTAAACCGGGTCGGCAGTCTTACGATCGTAAGGCACCAGCTTCCTCGCACGCCGCACACCTTCTCCGATCTCAAAGCTCGCTCCCCTGCCCTCGCAACGCACCGGTGCGGGGGCAGAAGGTCGGCCGGCCGGCTCGCGAGTCTGTGCGACGGCCTCGGTTGCTGGGGGAGTCGTGGTTTCAGCCAACTGGTCCCTCCAGCACCTTCAGCAGCGGCTGCGAAGCCATGGGTTGTGAGCAGTCCAGATTGGGGTGCTGACGGGCGGGTGACCCGAATGACCGCGTGATGCGTTCCTGAAACTCCGCGTTGGTGAGTTTGCCGGCGCTGTCCAGCAGCAGGGGCACAGCACGGCTCGTGAAATCGCCATTGCCCGCGGTCTCGTACGCCACTTCGGACGGGAGGCAGGCGGAAAACAGAACTTCACGCATACGGTCGGGGCCGCGCAGCGGAGGTGCCGCTGCCCGACTTCCGAGTGCCTGTCGAAAGCTCTCATGGGCGGCTTGTAATTCTGAAGAGAACGGGACGAACCGCGCTTTACTCGTCGATGCGCTCGCGTTTGCTTCCGACAGGCCGGCGAACACGCGCGTGATCGTACCGGAATGGCAGCAATCGATGAAGCACGTTAACAGAGCTCGTTCCGGCAGGCCGTCGAAAATGCGTCGAAGATCATCGTCGATAACGAACGCACCGGACGCCATGTCCACTGGGCACAGTGCCTCGTCCCACGCGTCAGTCTCGTCGCTGTTCACGTCGCGCAACGTAGTGCCGTGACCCGCAAACTGAAACACAGCAAGATCACCGGCTCGGCACTCGCGCACGAGTCGCTCGACCGCGGCAAGGATTGCCGATCGTGTCGCCATGGCATCGAAGATGTAGGTGACCTCGTACCCGAGCTTTTCCAGTGCAGCGCCCCAGTTCCTCGCGTCCGCAACGCATCCATTCAGTGCGTACTGCGCCCGGTAGGCGTTGATCCCTATACACAAAGCTCGTTTGCGGCAATTTTTCGAGGGCTGGAGGACCGGCGGAGGTCCCGGCATTTGGAAAGGCTGCGGCTGCATGGGAACCGTTGAAGAACTCGGTACCGCCGGAATGTTCAAATTCAGCAGTTCCTCAGCGAAAAAGTCGCGCGTACTCCTCGGGAACGGAGCTTTCAGTGTCTCCGAGCCGAGTATGCTTCGGGCGACGCTTTCCATTGTGTCGGGGTCGTTGTCGAATGCGCCGTGGCTTACAGCGCTACTCCGTTTCCGCACATCGGCGGACGATGGCGTGGTTGAGAAAACGACGTCTGCCGAAGCCGTGGTTCCACCGGCGAGACCGAAGAACC
>DASQEG010000202.1:0-5759 GCA_035633775.1 Bryobacteraceae bacterium | reverse complement strand
CACCGGCGGTATCCTGCCATGTTTCTTTGGTGGCCACCGAGAGCGTAACGACGAGCGTCCCGTTTTGCGTGTAGTGAGCTTCCGCCTCGTTTCCGGTGAAGCCGATGATCGTGAGCTGGTTCATCGTGTACATCTAAGTTCTCCTTTTCTGCTGCCCGTTTGCTCCGGGGGCAACCGAACAGCAAGCGGCCCCGCTCCCAATCGAAGACGGAGTGCTTTGTTGGCGGGACCGGCGCCTGGGTTTGTCTGCCGTTGAGAAACCTGCTGGGGGAACCGACAAAGCAGAACGCAGGGCGAGAGCCGGGCGCGTGCGTTCAAGTGCAGCAGGTGCCCTGGACAACCGGGCTGAAGATTGCGGAGAACGGACGCACCATCAACCTCTGCCACGAACTCGCGGTCAAACTGCAGCAAGCTCCTTATCACGACAGAACGGCTGCCCATCTCGCGCGACATCGCACGCCGCCGGCGCGCCAACGGCGGAGCGGTCACTGCCTGCCACGATTGCCTTTGTGCGTTGGATGGGCAGACTGGGTTCTCCTTGCTCATGCGGCGGATCAGATCGCGAACTTCGCGCGGGACCGGCGGGCGACCGGGCTTGCCGCGGCGGATGTTCCATGTCCAGAAGAAGCGAAACGCCTTGCGGTGCCAGGCAACGACTGTTTCAAGCTTCACGATAACGAGCGCCGAGCGCCAACCCGCCCAAACGCGGGACAGCCAAACCCACAGGACTCGGTCAGCTGTGTCCAAGTTCGGGCGCTTCTTCGCAGAGCGTTGAACAATGACGATCTGATGCCGGAGTGCAACAACTTCCAGTTAGAGTGCGGCGCGAGTCTTCAGCGCGGATGAAGTTCCGGCGAGCAGGAGTGCAAGCCATCTCCATAACCAATGAACGATTTTGCGGATCAGGTGCAACTACCATCGTCTCAGTCATTTCGGAGTTTGCGAGAGGGACAGTCTATGCCTCGTACCTCTTACCATACGTGCCGTTAGGGGCGTCTGAGCCGACCGGGGCACCTGTTGCGCGTTGCTGGAACCTCACAGCGCAGCGTTTATCCACGCCTCGCTCTTTACCCAGAGGCGTGTGGCGTTCTCAGGGTCGAGAGCGTAAGACCTCACGCCGTCGACAAAGGGGTTGGGCGTGTCATCGATGGTTGCAACCGCACAGTCTTCCAGATAGCGACCTCCGATTTTGTCCTTGTCAGCCACCACGGCAGCCCATCCGGACGTGGCAGCGGCCTGGCCGACATTCTTGAGTGCTTTGGGCCCAAGACCCGCCTCTGCACGTGCCTTGTTGACGGTCTCCAGAAGACCCTTTAATGCTTCCTGCGGGAAGTGACGGGCTAGATCGGTCAGGCTGTTGCCCGGCATCACCGAGGCCGCCCGGATGCCGCATGCACGATGGCGCTGGTCGAACTCCACGGCAAATAGCGCGTTCGCGGTCTTGGATCGCCCGTACGCAACGAAGGGGTCGTAGTCCTGCCGCTCGAAGTTGGGATCCTCCAGGTCGACATCGGCCACGCGATGCGCCAGGGACGACAGCACCACCAGACGACCGTTGTCGGCAAGTAGCTTTTCGATCGAAGTAACCAAGGCGAAATGGCCCAGATGGTTGGTCGCGAACTGGACCTCAAAGCCGTCGACCGTGCGGCCGAACGGTGGTGCCATAACGCCGGCGTTGGCGATGATGGCGTCGAACCGCTGACCCACCGCCAGCAGGCGATCGGCGCAGGCACGAACGCTTCGCAGGGACGCGAGGTCGAGTTGGATGAACTGCAGGATTCCGCCCGCGTGCGAAGCGGCGTCACGGACCGATTCCCTGGCCGCCTCGGCCTTGGCCAGGTCGCGTACGGCGCCGACCACACTGGCGCCACGCGCAACCAGCGAACGGGCGGTCTCACGCCCGATGCCCGACGCCGCACCGGTCACGAGGAACCACTTTCCCTTCAGGTCCACGCCGGCAAGTACTTCATCGGCCGTCGAGTTTGCACCAAGCATCTTGGTCATGTCCATCTCCGTTAGATTCCTAGCCCGCCGGAGACGTCGATCACGCCGCCAGTCATGTAGCCACCGTTTGGACCCGCCAGGAGCGAGATGACGGCAGTGACCTCTTCCAACGCCGCGATGCGACGGATCGGGTGCAGATCCATCATGGGGTCGGGCAACTTGTCGCCGCCCACTGCGGCTGCCATGTCGGTCGGCATGATGCCGGGCTGGACGGTATTGACGGTGATGTTGCGCGGACCGAGATCACGGGCAACACCCTTCGCGTACCCTGCAATGGCCGCCTTGGTGCCCGCATAGTCGGCCACGCCATTGAACGGCACGTGACCTCCCAGCAGGGAGCCAATGAAGATAATGCGGCCGCCATCAGACAACACCGGCGCGACCGCGCGCGTCGTCGCCACCGTCCCCAGCACGTTGACCTGCCACTGCCGATCGAGATTGACCGTGTCTAGGTCAGGATCGTCGACCGTCTTGCCCTGCACGGCGATGGCCGCATTGGCCACGAGGATGTCGAGTTTGCCAAAGTGGGCCAGCACCTGGTCCACCAGCGTCTTCGCCGCAGCCGTGTCGGCCTGATCGCTCTGGATGGCAACGGCTCGCACACCGGTCGCCTTCAGCCTCTCAACCACGGCCCGGGCCTTCTCGGCCGAGGCCACGTAGCTGATCGCCACGTCGGCGCCTTGTTCGGCGAGCGCTTCCGCCGTGGCTGCCCCCAGCCCGCGGGAGCCGCCAGTCACGAGTGCTACTTTGCCTGCCAATATCTTCTTCATCGGTGTTCCTTTTGTAAACGTCATTGACGTAATGGATCTCCAACCGGCGAGAGCGCCCGCGCCACTGTCACGCGCGCTTGGGCCCATGACCCGCCTCTGCACGTGCCTTGTCGAAGGTGGCTTTATCGATCACCTTGGTGAAGAGGTTCCTAAGTGCACTGTTGTCTAGGGTCTGCGGTCGGCTCGCCACCACAGGCGCCACCATCATGTTGCCGACCTCGCGGCCCGGACGATCGGCGCAACTTCTGTGCCGACAAGCTCGATCGAGCGCCGCATCGCCGCCGTCTCAAGCGACGCGGTGCTCATCTGGAAGGTAATGCGCGAGAGGCCGCCAAGCGCCAAGTCCGCGTGAAGCACCTTGGCCGCGACCGTGGCCGGATCACCGATCAGGAAGGCCCCTTCCTCACCGGCCATGTCGTCGAACTGCGCGCGTGTCGGCGGCGACCAGCCGCGTTCACCGCCGACAGTCGACATGAGATGTTTCCAGCCGGGAAAGAACGCATCCTTGGCCTCGTTGTTTGTGTCGCCGACGAACCCGATCGCATGAACGCCCACCTTGAGGTCCGCAGGACCATATCCCGCACGGGCGCCAGCCTCACGGTAGAGATCGACGAGTGGACGGAAACGCTCGTAGGTCCCGCCGATGATCGCGACTATCAGCGGCAGTCCGAGCGTGCCGGCGCGCACGAATGATTGCGGCGTGCCTCCGACGCCGAGCCATACTGGCAGGCGCGACTGATGCGGGCGCGGATACACGCCCTGGCCGGTCAGCGGTGGTCGGAAGCGGCCCTCCCAGGAGACGTTGACTTGCTCGCGAAGTTGCAGAAGCAGGTCCAGCTTCTCCGCGAACAGGTCATCGTAAGCCCGCGTGTTCAGACCGAACAACGGGAACGCCTCTCCGAACGACCCCCGTCCGACGACGAGTTCGGCGCGCCCTTTCGATATCAGGTCAAGTGTCGCGAACTCCTGGAAAACCCGCACCGGGTCGGCGGCGCTGAGCACTGTCACGGCGCTCGTTAGCCTGATGTGCGTGGTCCTCGCGGCCGCCGCAGCCAGGATTATCACGGGAGCAGAATCCAGGAACTCGGCCCGATGGTGCTCGCCAATGCCGAACACATCGAGGCCGACCCGGTCGGCGACCTCAACCTCCTCAAGTAGGTCTGCCATGCGATCGGTGGCCAGCGGAGGCCTGCCGGTGGCCGGATCAGGAAGGATGGCCGCGAAACTGTCGACGCCGATTTGCATTTGAGGCTCCTTACGATGTCGTTTGGTGTGGGGTAGGATGTGAAGCGTGCCGTTACGGCCAGAACCTGAGGCTGGTCTGGCGCTCCTGCCACGCTTTTGAACTTGCATTTAGTCAGGAATGAGTGTTGTGGGCTCGCCCCATCGCCCCGAGAACACGAAATCTCTAAAAGGCCGCCGTTGTCGGGGAGCTAGTTCGCGCCGTTGAAGGTCGGCTGGCAACGTTTCCAGATCCCCGAAGTAACCAATCGCGAAGACGCATACGGGCTCATGAGTATTGGGAATCGCGAAGAGTTCCCGCGCTCTTGCTCCGTCAAACCCGGCGATCAGATGAACAAAGAGATTGACGGCGGTTGCCTGAATGATGAGGTTCTCCGTCGCAAGACCAACGTCGTGGGCTGAATATTGATTTACTCTGCCCCCGATCTCGAAATGCCGCTTGGCGATTGAGAGGACCAACACCGGTGCGCGCACGGCCCAGTCGCGGTTATGCCCTATAAGGCAGCTCGCAAGCCGCTCGTAGTCCTCTGGGCCTTCATCCTTCGTTGTGAGAAGAAAGCTCCAAGGCTGCTCATTGAATGATGAAGGGGCCCACCGGGCCGCCTCGAATAGTTGCCGGAGCTTTGCCACCTCGACCGGGCGGGCGGCGAAGGCGAGTGTGCTGCAACGCCGTCGCAATGCGTCCTCGATCGGATACTTTGTATCGGCGAGCTTTTGAGCTTCAACGTCTTCTCGCTTAGTAGAACGTTTTTGTGTCATAAACCCCTCTGCTTCTCCATTAGGGCGAAGCCAACACCAAAGACTGAACGCGTCGCCGCCTCATTGTTTCTCATGAGCGCTTCTGACATGTGGATCTCCTTGTTCTAGCTCTTCTTCAATGCGACGGTCGGGGAGTAGCCACATCGCGGCAACGAGCACATAGCAGCCGCAGGCAATCCACCGGTTCAAGAACGACAGAGGAATCGCAACGGCATGGACTACGAAAGACAGCGCCCATTTTTTGTCGTGCCCAATGGATCTCGACAGAGTGGAACCACTTCCGTGATGAGCGATAAGCGTCTTCGTTAGGAGATCGTAGGCGATCCCAGCACAGAGCAGAACTATGCCATACAGGGCAACCGGAGTGGCGGCAAGCTGATTCTCACCCATCCAGCCAGTCGCAAGAGGAATTAGCGAAAGCCAGAATAAGAGATGAAGATTCGCCCACAAGATGCGCCCGTTCACATGGCGGGCCGCGTGCAGCAAATAATGGTGGTTGTTCCAGTAGATTCCCACGTACACGAAACTCAGCACATAACTGAGAAAGACGGGAAGAAGTGGAAGCATGGCCGCAGGTTGGGTGCCGTGCGGCACTTTCATCTCCAGCACCATGATCGTGATGATGATGGCGAGAACACCATCGCTGAAAGCTTCTAGGCGACCTTTGGTCATCTGCTATCTCTGTTGCTGCACCGACGGTTCGTTGGTTCTCTGCCTGCGCGTGACCGAGGTCGCGGCGGTGCCGGGCGCACCACTGCGACGCCCGGACTGTCATTCCACCCGGTCGTAAGAGAACTGAACGCCAGCCGTACCTCCGGTCTCGATGAAGAGGTTCATAAAGGCTGGCACCGTGTCACTGCGTTGCCAGTCTCGTTGGAGTTGCAGAAAAGTCCCGCCACGCTGATCATCTTGCCTCCCGCCTGCTCGATTCGACGCAGTGCCATGTCATGCGCCGTGACTGATGTGCCCCCGACAGCGTCGGAT
>DASQEG010000201.1:0-7309 GCA_035633775.1 Bryobacteraceae bacterium | reverse complement strand
CCCCGATTCGCTGAAGCGAGTCAACGTCCGCCGCGTCTGGAACGGGGCCGATCATCTGCAGTTCGGGCTGTGGAACTTCGAGTCGCAGTCGAACGCAAGGCCGGCCACGGCCTCGACTTTGGCGGCAGTCGCTGCGAATCGGCCGTCCCTTCTGTGCCTTGGCCGCTGGGAAACAGCAGGTTACAAGAATTGCGGTGCTGCGTTCGATCTGGTGCGGCAATTGCATGCCCGCGGCGTGCAGCCTGCCCTGCTGGTGCTCGCCGAGAACGCGGAGCAAATCGGCGCGCCAGCCGACGTAGCGGGCTCCATTGTGCCAGTGGGCCTGCCCAGCGACGCCGAGTTGTCCCGCATCATGTCTTCTGCAGATGCCGGCGTGTGCCTGTCGTTGTGGGAGGGATTCAACCTTCCACTGGCAGAAATGCAGTGGCTTGGCAAGCCTGCGTTCGTTTTCGATGCCGGCGCGCACTGCGAAGTCGCTGCTCATCCACACTTCGTCTGTCGCGACCTGCCGGAGATGACTGAGCGCCTCGCCGGATGGTTGCAGGGCCGAAGGCTCGACGAGCGTGAGCATAACGCTTCGCTCGAGCGGTTTCGCCGCGAGTTTACGTGGCAGAACGTAGTCCGGGAGTACGAAACTATCATCCAGGAAGTAGGACGGTCTGTGGCACCAGTGCGTGTGGAGGATGGGCGCATCCACACGATCATGGATGTGACGAACGCATCGCGCGACCCGGCCAACTCCGGAGTCATCCGCATCACGCGCCGTCTCGGTCAGGAACTGCAGGCATCTGACGATCCACTCTTCGTAATCTGGGACTCAGGCGCTGGTGAGTACGTTCTGCCGACGGCGTCCGAATACGATCAGCTGGGCCAGTTTAACGGTCCGGTGCTGACGTCAGTCGCACGTGTGTCGCCCGCTCCTGACCGCCGTGTGTCGCTCGACGAGGCCCTCAGGCGCTTCGGTAGCCGGAACCCCTGGCTGCTGATGACCGAGACCATGATCGAGAGCCGGTTCCGTCATATTCGGCCCTATGCCCGCCGGCGCGGGTTGAGACTTGCCGCAATCTTCTATGACGCCATTCCGGTGTTGCGCCCCGAGCTCTGCAATGAGGAGATGAAAGGCAACCACGCCGCGTATATGCGTGGTCTTGCTCAGTGCGATCTCGTGATTCCCATCTCCGGCTTCTCTGCCGATTCGCTGCGCGCTTTGTGGAGCGAGTGGGGCGTTGGCGCTACCGCGGTCGAAACGAATCTGCTTCCAGGTGAATTCGGCGGAGTTCGGCGAAACATCGAAGCGGACACCAGAACAGCGGCTCCCATCACGATGCTTTGCGTATCCACGCTGGAACCGCGCAAGAACCACCGCAAGCTGCTCGCCGCGTGCCTGCGAATGGAAGAGCAACATCCTGAGCTCGATTGGAAGCTGATTTTGGTAGGCAACCGATATGCAGGCGCAATGGACCTGGCGGAACACGTGGAAAGCGTGTGCGCCCGCAACCCGCGCATCGAATGGCGCGGCATCGTGGATGACGCGACGCTGCTCCGCCTTTACCGCGAGTGTCACTTCACCATCTATTCTTCCGAGATTGAAGGATTCGGGCTGCCAATCGTAGAAAGCCTGTGGCATGGACGACCATGCGTTTGTCACGAGGAGGGCGTGATGTCCGAACTTGCCGCGGACGGCGGGTGCCTGACTACTGATGTGCGCGATGAAAACCGCCTTGCTGCGGATATTTATCGCCTCGCGACCGATTCGGCGCTGCGTCACAAACTCGCTGCCGAAGCGGTCAGCCGTGCACTGAAATCGTGGCCCGAGTACTCGAATCAGACTCTTGCCTCGCTGGATGCGCAGGAGGGTCCTGAAGAGCGCACGGCGGCGCCACAGCTACCAAACGTCGAAGACGACGATGCTTCTCAGCCTGGATGGCAGGACAAGCTTTACTTCGATTGTCGTCTGCACAACTGGCAGATGAACGAATCGGAACGCATGGCAATGGCCGGATTGCTGGCCCGCCACAAGCCGAGATGCAGCGTTGAGGTAGGTACCTTCAGGGGCGGCAGCTTGTCGATGATCGCACAATACTCGGATTTTGTGTTTTCAATCGATGTGGACCCTGAGATCCCAAAGCAGCTATCCTCCGCCTTCCCGAAAGTACAGTTCCTGACTGGGGACTCCGGTGCGCTTCTCCCGGTACTGCTGGAAGAACTGACGGTGGCAGGCATCCCCGTCGACTTCATCCTGATCGATGGAGATCATTCGACGGCGGGCATCAAGCGAGACCTCGATATCGTTCTCAGCTACGTACCTGTACGACCGATGTTTGTCATGCTTCATGACAGCATGAACCCTGCATGCCGTGCCGGTATGCTGTCGGCTGCATGGTCATCATCCATCTACTGTCATTGGGTGGATCTGGACTTTGTGCCCGGCCGCATCATCGAGCACGGCGGAGGGGGACATGGCGAGCTCTGGGGAGGACTGGCGCTCGCTTACTTCCTTCCTGTGCCCCGTTCGGGCGAACTGCATGTCGGGCAAAGCGCGGCAATGATGCGGGGCATCCTGCAGCATGCAAGCGCCGAGGCAGCCCGGTAAGGCGGGCCCCGTCGATGAGCAAAACGGTCCTGATCTGCTCGAACGCCTATCCACCCTCTTTCATTGGAGGCGCCGAACTGATTGCGCACTATCAGGCAAAGGCGCTGCAGCGCCTCGGACATCGCGTCGTCGTTTTCACCGGCGACATCAGTGACGTCGGCGATCGCCATCAGTTGCGCTATGAGCCGTTTGAAGATTTGCCGGTCTATAGAACACGCCTGACAGGCCTCGACTATCAGCCCGACATGGTTAATTTTCACCATGCAGCCGTCGAGCGCCAGTTCGCGAGCATCCTGCAGCAGCAGCGGCCCGATGTGGTGCACGCACACAATCTGATCGGTCTGTCCACGGGCATTCTGTCGCAGGCGCGAGAGTTCGGCGCCCGCACCGTTCTGACACTGCACGATCACTGGGGGTTCTGCTACAAGAACACCCTCATCAGGCAGGACCACAGGATCTGTGAGGACTTTACCGGCTGCCACGAATGCAAGGCGAGCATACCGGATGGCGCGGACCGCAACGTACCCATCCGCCTGCGGAATGATTACATCGGCGCACAGCTGGACGCGTGCGACTTTCTTGTGTCTCCAAGCCTTTACCTGGCGCGACAGTATGTACGCGCTGGATTCCCTCTAAGCCGCATGCGAGTAGTTTGGAACGGGATTGACCTCGAGCGTTTCAGCGCCATCCGGAAATCGCCACGTGCCGGCGAGGTTCGCTTCACGTTCATCGGTTATCTGGGGGCGCATAAGGGCGTGCAAACGCTGATGCAGGCGATCGAACTTCTCGCCGCACGCACGCGCAATTTCGTGGTGAACATAGTTGGTGTGGGTGAGTTGCAGCAAGAGCTGCGAGAGAGGTTCGGGTCGGGGGAACTGGCAGGCCGCGTACGCCTGCTGGGCCGTGTTCCGAATGCAGAGATTGCAGGCGTGTTTGCGGATACCGATGTCCAGCTGCTGCCGTCTGTGTGGCCGGAAAACCAGCCGGTGTCAATCACGGAAGCAATGGCATCCCGCACCGCGGTTATTGCCTCAACACTCGGCGGCACCCCAGAACTGGTGGATGACGGCAGTAGTGGATTGCTGGTGGCGCCCGGTAATGCCCCGGCACTCGCGGGAGCCATGATGAAGTTCATTGAGTCCCCCGATCTCATCGAGCAGTTCGGAACCGCCGGATACGAGAAGATTCGCTCCTGCTCGTTTGAAAGCCAGGTGCGCAAGCTGGTCCGGCTATACGATGCTCCCGGTCAGGCTCCGCGGCCGGTGCAACTCGTGCGTTTGAATGAGCAGCGCTTCACGCCTGAGCAAGTACGTGAGCTGAATGAGGGTACCCCGCGCCTGGCAGACCATCGGCCGGTGCGTCTCGTTCTCTCAGAATGGGCTGCTCACCCGCCCCAGACCAGCGCGCCGGTATCCGGCGATCACGTTCCGTCCACTGCCGACCTTCAATTGATGGCGATGGCCACGTCGAGGATACCCTAATTCACATGGGACCTGGCCAGAACACAACGCACGCACTCCTGGCCTCTTGGCCTGCTACATCAGTGCACCGCTTGCAGTGGCCACTCAAAGTCCCGCAGCAGACCGCACTGCGGCACCGCAGCCGCTTTATTGCGGCGTCAGTGCAGAATTCGGCGCGCCGTTAACCCCGTTACCTGTGATGCAGTTGTTGCCCCATGACGCCACAGTGCCGCCGTTCACGATATACACGCCCAGATCGTTGCCGACCAGCATGACGCTATCCAGGCGCACGACAGCTTGTCCGCCGTTGGATTGAACGCCCGCCGAGTTTGCGCCTGCATTCCGGTGTCCTGTGCTCTCTGTGCGTCGAATCGTGAGTTGTACGGGGCCGCCGGCCGAAATCGCAAGAAACCCATTGTTGGTGTTGTTTGCCGCGACGCTGTTGCGCACCGATACTGTCGAGTTGTCCTCAGCGCGCAAGCCGAATGAGGCATTTCGCGCGAGCAGAACGTCCACAAGTTCGACCGAGGCTGTCGCGCCAACGCCGGGTTTCACGAGCACACCGCCGCCGTTGTTACGAATGTTCACATTCTTCGCAATCAGAGTCGCCGGCGCGGACGGAATAAATTCGATGCCGCGCACCGTGTGACCGGAAATCTCCACGTTCTCGAGGATCAGAGTGCCTCCCGAGATCATACGCACGCCAGAGATTCCAGTCCCTGCTCCGTTGATCGAGAGGTTGCGGAGTGTCACCACGTCCGAGGGACCGACATTCACTACGATGCCATTCGCGTAGGAAGACAAAGTGCTCGCCATCGTGCCTGTCCCGTCGATCGTGATCGATTTGGTGATTGAGAGGGAGCCGAAGCCGCCCGAGTCCATTGCATTGATCTCGCCGCCGGCCGCAGTCTTGGTGAACGCGCCTACGTACGTTTTGCAGGGCGCGGTTCGGCTACACGGATTCACATCGTCGCCGACACCTGAGACCCACGTCCTGGTGGCTTGCCCGAAAGCATTTCCCGCCAGCGACAGCACGATAGCAACCAACAGAGCTGGACGGTTCTTCTTGTCTTTCAACACGCTCATGCAGAGCTTATCGACAGGAAGGCGCTGCTCGATTAGCACAAAGTGCACTCGCCGAAAGACCGCATACTTGAAATGTGCGTTCGGTCTTTCTGGTGTCCACCACTCATCACCTGCTCGCCATCGAGCCTGAATCCACAACGGCCAGCCTTGTCCACACCGGCAAAGGCCTCTATTTTGGGCTTGCCGCAGACATCGACGGGCGGATCTATGTCGGATGCCGCAACGCCGTCGCCGGACCTGAGAGTGCTGAAGTTCGCGCGGCCGAACGCGGAAGCATTCTGGTGTTCGATCCGCGATTAGAGCTGGTTGGAGAGATCACGGCTCCGTTTGCCCTGCGGGATGTGCACGGGATTGCGTGCTTTGACGATCGGCTGTGGGTGACGTGCTCGTTCGACAACTTCATCGCCGTTCATGACCTTTCTTCCGGCCGATGGACACGGTGGTACCCGGCACCTGACGCCACCGAACCGGGCTGTGACAGCCATCACTTCAACACCGTAAAGTTCCTGGACGGGGAGGTCTGGCTTGTGGCGCACCGCTTCGGGCCGAGCGAGATGCTGCGCTTCACCTACCCCGACCTGCAACTGGATAGTGCTGTGAGCCTCGGCGTGATGGCGCATGACATCTTTAACTTCGGCGGCGCGCCGGCAACCTGCAGTTCGGGTGAGGGCGTGCTCGTGAATACACGTGGTGAACGTCTCCGAACAGGCTCATTTCCCCGGGGAATGGCTGAAGACACTCGCGGCAAGTTGCTGGGGCTGTCGCTAAACGCACCTCGGGCCGAGCGTCACACGCAATCGGCCGTGCTTCGCTGGTTCACACCCGAATGGCGGTTCGAAAGCGATTATTTGCTCCCCGGGGCTGGAATGGTGTTGGACATCCTTGCCCTGCCGCCAGGCTGCGTCCACGGCATTCAACGCAAGGAGAGGTGGCCGGCGATGCAGGTATGCGCAGGCAGTTACAACCCTCTGGCGCCAGGGAACACGTACGATCTTCGGTCGGGCCCACATGCCGGCGCAATGCCCGGTTGGCACGCTCCGGAGGCCACGCTGCGTTGGACCGCCGCTCGAAACGCATCCGTGAAGGTGCTCACCGCGCCACGCGAACGAAAGTTGGGTCTTATGCTGGCCAGCTACTACGCGGAACCGTACAGGGTGGATGTCTTGGCCGATGGTGAGCTGCTGGGAGCTATTGACTTCACGGAACCGGGCGAACGCAACGTCGAACTCCTGCTCACGCCAGGCGCCTCGCTTGAGCGCACAATCACGTTCCGCGTTCCGCACCTGTGGGTGCCTCCGGGCGGTAACGATCCGCGAATGCTGGGTGTTGCAGTCCGGGAACTCAGCGTGGAGTTCTGACCCGTCAGCTCATAAGCCGCCTAGCGGCCCGAAGAGCCAAAGCCACCAGCGCCACGCACGCTGTCGCCCAGTTCGCCTTCCTCCCATTCGATCGCCTCATAGCGCGCGATCACCATCTGAGCGATCCGCTCTCCCTTGCGAATGGCGTGTGGTTCACGCCCCAGGTTCAGAAGGATGACCTTGAGTTCGCCCCGATAGCCGGGGTCGATAGTGGCCGGAGAATTCGGCAGTGTGATCGCATGTTTCAGTGCCAATCCACTGCGCGGCCGCAGTTGCGCTTCGCAGCCTCGCGGAACCTCGATCGCCAGACCCGTGGGAACCAGTTGCGGTATACCGGGCTCCAGCAGCACGTCCGCTGTCGAGGTTAAGTCCATGCCGGCGTCTTCGTCCGGTCCGTGTGCGTACGAGGGAAGCACCGCGTCCGCTGACAGCCGTTTGATTCGAATCTTCATCGACGTAAACTTGTAGCTTCCCATGCCTGACCAGTCTCGCCGCCGCGTCCTTGCGGTTGCGCCCATGCCGCCGGAGAAGATCGCTTACGCCCTGGCCCGTTACAGCCGCTCACCAGATTCGATCCGAGACAGTATCGAATGGGTACGCACGCACGACTCGTCAAAGTTTCTCGACAGCTTCTATTTCCAGTACGGGCACGCATCCATTGCCGATTTGGGGCATCTGGTGTTATGTCTCGAGGGCATCAGTGAGCTCGCCGCGACGGAAGCGGAAGACGAACAGCTTTGGGATGGGCAGGCACGCTCATCGCGATATCAGGATTTTGGAAAGTCGCATCTGATCGTTCCGCCTGACTTCAA